>NZ_JZWY01000562.1:0-29358 GCF_000966955.1 Streptomyces sp. NRRL S-495 | reverse complement strand
GTCCCGGACAGGCCGGTCCACTGCTGGTTGCTGCGGCCGTTGCACGTCCAGATCTCCACGGCCGTGCCGTTGGCCGTGCCGGCGCCCGTGACGTCCAGGCACAGCCCGGACTCGACGCCGATGATCGTGCCGTCGGAGTTCACCCGCCACTGCTGGTTCGCGCCCCCGCTGCAGGTCCAGATCTGCACCCGGGTACCGGCCGTGGTGGCGTGGCCCGGTACGTCCAGGCACTTGTTGCCGTACACGGTCAGCCGGTTGTCGGAGGTCGACGTCCACTGCTGGTTGGCGCCGCCCGAGCAGTCGTGGATCTGCAGGAAAGCGCCGTCGTTCCGGTCGGCGTTCGTCACGTCGAGGCACCGGCCGGAACCGGTGCCGTGCAAGGCGCCGCTGGTGGCCGCCCGGGCGGGGGCGGCGACGAGCATCGCTGCCAGTGCCGCCACCGCCGCGACCAGGGTGGTGAGCACCGTCGACAGCTTCCTGCGGCGGGAATTTCGGCTGCGCATGGGGACCTCCTCGGTGAACGGACAGAGCTGTCACACGGTTTCGGCGGCGCTCACACACGCGGGCCGCGGTGAGCGCGCGCCCCGCGGCTCAGCTCACTTGAAGTTCCAGTGCTGGTTGGCGCCGCCGTTGGAGTCCCAGATCTGGACGGGAGTGCCGTTGGCGGTCCGACCGCCGGGGATCTCCAGGGCCCGGCCGCTGGCGACGTTGGTCAGCGTGTAGGAGCCGTCGCTGTTCCGGCCGGCCCGCCAGTGCTGGTTGGCGCCGCCGCTGGAGTCCCAGACCTGCATCCGCGTCCCGTTGCCCGGCTGGTCGGCAGGCGCGTCCAGGGCCCGGCCGCTGGCGATGTTGGTCAGGGTGTAGGAGCCGTCGTTGTTCCGGGTGGCCCGCCACTGCTGGTTGGCGGCGCCGCCGGCGTCCCACACCTGGAGCGGGGTGCCGTTGCCGTTCTGCCCCGCGGGCTCGTCGAGGACGCGTCCGGCGGCCACGTCGGAGAGCGTGTAGACGGTGCCGGAGACGATGTCCCCGCTCGGCGTGCCGTTGCCGCTGCCGCCCAGGGCGGTGAGGGTCGCGCTGTAGGCGGGCTTCCTGTTGCCGTTGTTGTCGAACAGCAGGGGGTTCTCGCCGCCGCGCCAGGAGTCGCTGTCCCGGATGCCCCACACCGTGATGCCGGTGCAGCGGGCGACGTCGAGGCAGGCCCGGACGGTGTTGGCGTACGCGGTGGTGGACGCCTGGGCGATGTCGAGCTCGGTGAGCTGGACGTCGACGCCGAGCGCGGCGAAGTTGGCCAGGGTGGTCCGGAAGTCGGCCGGTGGGCCGCCGGCGCCGAAGTGGCTCTGGAGGCCGACGCAGTCGATGGGGACGCCGCGGGACTTGAAGTCCTTGACCATGGCGTAGACGCCCTGGGTCTTGGCGTCGGACCAGTTCTCGATGTTGTAGTCGTTGTAGCAGAGCTTGGCCGAGGGGTCGGCGGTCCGGGCGGTGCGGAACGCCTCCTCGATGAAGCCGTTGCCCAGCACGTTCTGGAACACGGAGCTGCGGTGCTGGCCGCTGCCGCCGTCGGCGAAGGCCTCGTTGACCACGTCCCAGGCGTAGATCCTGCCCTTGTAGTGGTTCATGGTCGTGGTGATGTGGTTGTTCATCACGCCGCGCAGGGTGGCGGCGTCGGTGATGGAGCCGACCCAGCCGGGCAGTTGGGAGTGCCAGACCAGGGTGTGGCCGCGCATGCGCTGGTTGTGCGAGGAGGCGTGGCCGACGATCGAGTCGGCGGGGGCGAAGTTGAAGTTGCCGCGCGAGGGTTCGACGGTGTCCCACTTCATCTCGTTCTCCGGGGTGATCACGGTGAATTCCCGGTCGAGAAGGGTGGAGTACATCGAGTCACCGAGCCGGCCGGCGGCCACGGCGGTGCCGAAGTAGCGGCCGCTGTCGGCGGCGGCCGCGCCCAGCGTGGTCGCTCCGGCGGCATGGGCGGCGGGGCTCGCGGTGACGGCGGTGGCCGCGCCGACGAGCACGCACGCGGCCGCCGTCAGGGCCTTGAAGGGGAGGGGGTTCCTGGTGAACCACGGCATGACGGATTGTTCTCCTCGGGTGGGGGGAGGTCTGCGCGCCGCTGCGGGGCCGGCGCCCTGTGCTGACGGTGGTGCGAGCGGTCCTGCCGGTCGGGCATTGTCCGCCGTACCTGTTAGCGTTAACAATCTTCGGCGAACAACAGTCCTGACGGCATGCCAGGGCGGGATCGAGGGCGGGATCGAGGGTGGATCGAGGGTGGATCGAGGGGTGGGGCCAGGTACGACGTCGACGCCCGGCGCGGTGTCGGGCCGTCGACATCGCCGCGCCCGAAGGCGGTTGGCGCGCGAGGGCCGGATCCAAGGCCGCTCGGACTTGTCGACGGCGCCAGTGTTGGCCGGAACCCGACAAGCTGTCAATGCTTTCGACGAGAACAGCGATACCTTCGCGGGGCATCGGAGTCCGCCCTGCCGGAGAAGGAGCTGGTCAGGGCCTGACGGTCGAGGGGCGGCCCCGGGGCTCGACCATGGGCCACCCTGCGCCCTTCGAAAGTTTCGAAGACGGAGTGGGGCCGCTCCGTCAGGGACGGCCGGGGGCGACGGCGCTGGAGCGCACCACCAGGGTGGTCGACAGTTCGAGCCGGGTGGGGGCCGCCGGGGCCTCCTCGTTGCGGAGGGCGAGGATCAGGCGGGTCGCCTGTTCGGCCATCTCGCGCAGGGGCTGGCGGACGGTCGTCAGCGCGGGGCTGGTCCACTGCGCGATGTCCAGGTCGTCGTAGCCGACGACGGACAGGTCCTCGGGAACGCGCAGGCCGCGGACCCGGGCGGCCTCCATGACGCCGAGTGCCTGCAGGTCGCTGCCGGCGAAGATCGCGGTGGGCCGGTCGGGGAGGTCCAACAGCCGTTCGGCCCGGGCGAATCCGCCCTCGGCGTGGAAGTCGCCGAAGGCGGTCAGTGCGGGGTCGACCGCCAGGCCGGCCATCGACATCGCGGAGCGGTAGCCGTCCAGCCGGGCCAGCGAGCAGAGGGTGTCCTCGGGACCGGTGACGATGGCGATGCGCCGGTGGCCGAGCTCGATCAGGTGGCGGGTGGCGGCGAGGCCGCCGGCCCAGTTGGCCGAACCCACCGAGGGCACGTCAGGATCGGGGTTGCCCGCCGGATCGACGATCACGAACGGGATGGAGCGCGCGCGCAGTTGGCGCTTGAACTCGGGCGGCAGGCTGGAGAAGACCAGCACGACACCGAGGGGACGCCGTCGCAGCACCCCCTCGATCCACTCCGGCCCCGGGGCGCGGCGCGAACCGCTGTGGGTGACCACGACCGCCGCCCCGTGCTCGTTCGCCACGGCCTCGACGCCGCGCAGGAGTTCCATCGCCCAGAGGCTGTCGAGCTCGGGGAAGACGATTTCGACCAGGGGTGCCTCACCGCCGCTGCGCGCGGCGCGCCGGTAGTCGTGGTCGCGCAGGACCTGTTCGACCCGGACGCGGGTGGTCGGCGCGACATCGGTACGGCCGTTGAGGACCTTCGAAACCGTCGAAACGGAGACCTCGGCCTCGCGCGCGATGTCCGCGAGGGTCACCCGTCCCAGTTCATCGACCTCTTCCATGGCTGCAGCATAGGGCACGGGCGGCGCAGGGCAGTTGGGGCAGCACGCCTCGGTGAATCTCGACCCGAGGGGTTGACCCGAAACATGTTCGCAACTTACCGTCCCCGCCATGCAGTTATTTCGAGAAGTAGATCGAAACTTTCGGAGAGCCTTGATGGGAAGGCACACTGCAGCGGTCGCGCTCGGCCTGTCCGTGGTGATGGCAGGGGCGACCGCCTGCGGCAGCGGCGGTTCCTCCGCCGCCGGCGGGGGCTCGGGCACGATCCACGTGCTGGTCTACGGGGACGCCGGCAACAAGGTCGAGAAGCAGCTGGTCGAGACCTTCAACAGGACGTCGAAGGTCAAGGCCGTCCTGGACACCGTCCCCGGCGCGGACTACCAGGCCAAGCTCAACACCGTCATCAACACCCCGCAGGCGCCGGACGTCTTCTTCAACTGGGGTGGCGGCAGCATCCAGCCCTATGTGAAGTCGGACCTGCTGCTGCCGCTGGACGACATGATCGCCGCGGACCCGGGGCTGAGGAGCAACTTCCTGCCCTCGGTGTTCAACACCGCGGTGATCGACGGCAGGTCCTACGGCATCCCGATGCGCGGCACGCAGCCCGTGCTGCTGTTCCACAACAAGAAGGTGCTGGCCGAGGCCGGACTGGGCGTCCCGAGGACCTGGGACGACCTGCTGGAGGCCGTCCGGGTGCTCAAGGCCAAGGGCATCACCCCGTTCGCCCTCGGCGGCGGCGACCAGTGGCCGACCCTGATGTGGTACGAGTACGTCTTCGACCGCGTCGCCGGTCCGGAGCTGTTCCGAAAGGCACTGTCCGGCGACCGGAGCGCCTGGCAGAGCGAGGACGCCAGGAAGGCGCTGGGCATGCTCAGGCAACTGGTCGACGCCGGGGCGTTCGGCTCGAACTTCGACTCGGTCAAGTTCACCGACGGGGGCTCTCCGGCCCTGCTGGCCAAGGGCAGGGCGGCCTTCGAGCTGATGGGGTCCTGGGAGTACGCCACCCAGCGGGACGCCGATCCCGACTTCGCCAAGGGCAAGCTCGGGTACAGCGAGTTCCCCGCCGTCGCCGGTGGCAAGGGCGATCCGGCCGACCTGGTCGGCAACACCAACAACTTCTACTCGGTGCTGAAGAAGAGCAAGCACCCCGAGGCGGCGGCCGCCTTCCTGAAGCTCATGTACTCCGACGAGTTCGTGAAGGCGCAGCTGGCGATCGGCAACCTGCCGACCACCACCAACACCGAGCAGTTCCTCGCCACCGCGGACGACCCCGCCTACTCGAAGTACCAGTACGACCTGGTCAAGTCCGCACCGTCGTTCCAGCTGTCCTGGGACCAGGCGTACCCGCCGGCCGCCAACACGCCGATCCACACCGCCGTCCAGCAGTTCTTCAACGGCAGGCTCGACGTGGACGGCTTCGTCAAGGCCATGCAGGCCCTGCCCGCCTCCTGAGACGGATCGCCATGAGTGCTTCCTCGTCCGTGCCCCGGTACCGTCGCCGCCTGCGGGCCGCAGGCCGCCGGACCGGCGTCGGGGTGACCCGCCCGGGCCTTCTCTGGGCGGTGCCCGCGACCGTGTTCTTCCTGGCGTTCGCGCTTCTGCCGCTGGTCCTGGTGGCGGTGCTCTCCTTCACCAGCTGGAACGGCGTCGACGCCCCCCGGTTCAACGGCCTCGGCAACTGGGCCGAGCTGCTGCACGATCCGGTGATGACGCAGAGCCTCGGTCTGACCCTGGTGCTGACCCTGGCCGGCGTGGTCGTGCAGACCCCGGTGAGCATCCTGCTGGGCGTGTGGGCGGCCGGTCACCAACGCAACCGCGCCGTGCTGTCCGCGATCTTCTTCGTCCCGCTGCTGCTGTCCGCGACCGCGGTCTCGGTGGTCTGGCGTGCCGTCCTCGACCCCAACTTCGGCGTGCCCGCGCAGCTGGAAGGGGTCTTCGGCGACGGCAATCTGATGGGACATCAGGGCAGTGCCCTGGCGGTCCTCACCTTCGTCGGCATGTGGCAGTGGACGCCCATGCACGCCCTGCTCTACCAGGGCGGCGCCCGGGCGATCCCGCGGGTGCTCTACCAGGCCGCGTCGATCGACGGGGCGGGCAAGGTGCGGCAGTTCCTCCACATCACCCTGCCGCAACTGCGCAACACCATGATCACGTCGATGATCCTGATGGTGGTGGGCGGTCTCACCACCTTCGACACCGTCCTCGTCCTCACCCGGGGCGGACCGGGCACCGACACCACCAACAGCGCCTACTACATGTACCAACAGGCCTTCAAGAACTTCGACTTCGGCGCGGGATCGGCCATTGCCCTGGTCCTCGTGGTGGTCGCCACCCTGATCTCGCTCGTCGTCGTGCGCCTGTCCGGCTACGACCGGATGCGCAGCACCGCGGAGGGACTGTGACAAGACGGCGCCCCAACCACCTGGCCGGCTTCGGCGCCCTGATCTGGCTCGCCCTGGTCGGGTTCCCGCTGTACGTCCTGCTGATCTCGACGTTCCGGACCCGGTCCGACTACTCCTCGCGGGGGCCGCTGACCTTCCCCTCGCAGCTGACCCTGCGGAACTACGTCGACGACTTCTCCAACGGCTTCGGCCGGGACTTCCTCAACACGCTCCTCGTCACGGTGAGCGTGGTCGGGATCGTCCTGCTCGTGGTGCCCCCGCTCGCCTACGCGATCGTGCGGGCCCGGGGCAGGGTCATCGGCACGGTGTTCCGGATCTTCCTGCTGGGGCTGGCGATTCCGGCCCAGGCCGTGATCGTGCCGATGTTCTACGTCATCAGCAAGGCGGGCCTCTACGACAACCTGCTCGGCGTCATCCTGCCCACCGCGGCGTTCTGCCTGCCGGTCTGCACGCTGGTCCTCACCGGCGCCATGCGGGACATCACCGGCGAGCTCTACGAGGCCATGGCCATGGACGGCGCCACCCCCTGGCGGGTGTTCCGGCAACTGGTGCTGCCGCTGTCCAGGGGCGGCCTCTCGTCCGTCGTGGTCTTCGCCGCGCTGCAGGCGTGGAACGGCTTCCTGTTCCCCCTGATCCTCACCCAGTCGGAGAGCACCAAGGTCAGCACCGTCGGCCTGTACGACTTCCAGACCGAGCACGGCGTCGACGTGCCCGGTCTGCTCAGCGCCGTCGTGCTGTCGACGCTCCCCGTCCTCATCGTCTACCTGTTCGCCCGACGCGCCTTGGTCCAAGGCCTCATGGGCGTCGGAGGAAAGTGACCGGCAACATGAACCTGGCCCTCCCGCCCGCCGACCCGACCGCCCGCTGGCGCGACCGCGCGCTCAGCCCCGAGGAGCGCGCGGACGCCGTCCGCGCCGAAATGACGCTGCCGGAGAAGCTGGCCCAGCTCGTGGGCGTCTGGGTCGGCGCCTCCGAGGAGGGCAGTGAGGTCGCCCCGCACCAGCACGACATGGAGGATCCGCCCGTCCTCGACGACCTGCTCCCTTCCGGCCTGGGCCAGCTGACCCGGCCCTTCGGCACGCTGCCGGTCGACCCGGCGCTGGGCGCGCTCTCCTTGGCCCGCAGCCAGCGGCGCATCGCCGCCGCGAACCGCTTCGGCATACCCGCCCTCGCGCACGAGGAGTGCCTGGCCGGCTTCGCCGCCTGGGGTGCCACCGCCTACCCGGTGCCGCTCTCCTGGGGTGCCACCTTCGACCCGGACCTGATCCGGCGGATGGCCGCGGCCATCGGCCGCGACATGCGGGCGGTCGGCGTCCACCAGGGCCTCGCCCCGGTCCTCGACGTCGTCCGCGACGCCCGCTGGGGCCGGGTCGAGGAGACCATCGGCGAGGACCCCTACCTGGTCGGCACGGTGGCCACCGCCTACGTGCAGGGCCTGGAGTCCGAGGGGATCGTCGCCACGCTCAAGCACTTCGCCGGGTACTCGGCCTCCCGCGCCGGACGCAACCTCGCCCCCGTGGGGATGGGCGCGCGGGAGCGCGCCGACGTGATCCTGCCGCCCTTCGAGATGGCGGTGCGGGAGGGCCGGCCCCGTTCGGTCATGCACGCCTACACCGACACCGACGGCGTCCCCTCGGCCGCCGACGAGGCGCTGCTGACCGGGCTGCTGCGCGACACCTGGGGCTTCGACGGGACGGTGGTCGCCGACTACTTCGGCATCGCCTTCCTCAAGGTGCTGCACGGCGTCGCCGGGGACTGGGCCGAGGCCGCCGCCCTCGCCCTGGCCAGCGGCGTGGACGTGGAACTGCCCACCGTCAAGACCTTCGGGGAGCCGCTGCTGCGCGCCGTCCAGGACGGCACCGTGCCCGAGGCGCTGGTCGACCGGGCGCTGCGCCGGGTGCTGGTCCAGAAGGCCCGGCTCGGCCTGCTGGACCAGGACTGGGACGCCGTCCCGGCGGCACTCGCCGGTCGCCCGCTGGACGACCCGAACCGGCTGCGCGGCTCGGTCGACCTGGACCGCCCGGAGAACCGCGCCCTGGCCCGGGAGATCGCCGAGCAGGCCGTGGTGCTGCTGCGCAACGACGGCACCCTGCCGCTCCGCGGACCCCGCCGGATCGCGCTGATCGGCCCCAATGCGGACACGCCGACCGCGGTGCTGGGCTGCTACGCCTTCCCCGTGCACGTCGGCAGCCGGCATCCCGAAGTCCCGCTCGGCATCGAACTGCCCACACTCAGACAGGCGTTGGCGGCCGAACTTCCCGGCAGCGAGATCCGGACCGCGGCCGGGGCGAGCGTCGACGGGCTCGATACCTCCGGCTTCGCCGAGGCCGTCGAGGCGGCTCGGCAGGCCGATGTCGTGATCGTCGCCCTCGGTGACCGGGCTGGTCTGTTCGGGCGCGGCACCAGCGGCGAGGGCTGCGACGTCGAGACGCTGGAACTGCCCGGGGTCCAGCGGCAGTTGCTCGACGCGCTGCTGGACACCGGCAGGCCGGTCGTGCCGGTGCTGCTGGCCGGCCGCCCCTACGCGCTGGGACGCGCGGCGACCGAGGCGGCGGCCCTGGTGCAGACCTTCTTCCCCGGTGAGGCCGGGACCGAGGCGATCGCCGCGGTGCTCAGCGGCCGGACCAACCCCTCGGGCCGGTTGCCGGTCAGCATCCCGGCGCGGCCGGCCGTGCAGCCCTCCACCTACCTCGCCGCCCGTCTGGCCGGAGCCAGCGAGGTCTCCAGTAAGTACCGATCCGACCCCCGCGTTCGGATTCGGGCACGGCATCGGCTACACCACGTTCGCCTGGACCGACCTGGAGGTGGAACGGGCCGCGGCCACGACCGACGGCGGGTTCGGCCTCGCCTTCACCCTGCGCAACACCGGGGAGCGCAGCGGCACCGAGACCGTCCAGCTCTACCTGCACGACCCCGTCGCCTCGGTCGTCCAGCCGGTCCAGCGGCTGATCGGCTACCGGCGGATCACCCTCGACGCGGGCGAGCGGACCCGGGTCCGGATCGGCGTGCCCGCCGACCTCGCGTCCTTCACCGGACGCGACGGCCGACGCATCGTCGAGCCCGGCGCACTGGAGCTGCGGGTCGCCGCCTCCAGCACCGACGTCCGGCTCACCGCCACCGTCCGACTGGACGGCCCGGTCCGAGTCCTGGACCACACCCGGCGCCTGCACGCGGACTTCCGCCGCACCTGACGCGTCACCGCACCTGACGCGTCACCGCGCCCGCCGCCGGAACCTTCCTCGCACTCCTCGCACTCCTCGCACTCCGAGCCGCCCGACGGAGAGGTCCCATGTTCCGATCCCGCTCGTTACCGTCCCGCCTCCTGGGCGTCGTCGCCGCGCTCGGCCTCGCGGTCGGCCTGAGCCTGCAGGCCGCCCCCCGGGCCGCCGCCGACCCGCAGGCCACCGCCGCGCTGCAGGCCGTCGCCACGCCGCCGGCCGCCGCCCCCCGGGCCGCCGCCTCGCTGACGCAGATCACGGACTTCGGCACCAACCCGACCGGTCTGCTGATGCACCTGTACGTGCCGACCGCCGTCAGGGCCGACCCCCCGATCCTGCTGGCGCTGCACGGGTGCCAGGGGACGGGGCCCTACATGTACTCCAGCACCGACTTCGGGTCGCTGGCCGACCGGTACGGCTTCCTCGTCGTCTACCCCTCGTCGAACCCCGCCAAGAGCTGCTGGGACGTCTCCTCCGACCAGGCGCTGACCCGCAACGGCGGCAGTGACCCGGTCGGGCTGATGTCGATGATCACCTACACGGAGCAGCACTACGGCGGCAACGCCGACGCCGTGTACGTGACCGGGGAGTCGTCGGGCGGGATGATGACGAACGTGCTGCTCGCCGAGTACCCCGAGGTGTTCAAGGCGGGCGCGGCGTTCATGGGCGTGCCCTACTACTGCTTCCGCACCGGCTCCCCGCGCGGCTGGAACGGGGACTGCGCCCAGGGCAAGGTGTCCAGGACCCCGCAGCAGTGGGGCGGCCTGGTCCGCAACCCGGGGTATCCCGGCTACACCGGTCCCCGTCCGCGCGTACAGCTGTGGCACGGCACCGCCGACACCTCGGTGAGTCACAACAACCTCGGTGAAGAGATCAAGCAGTGGACGGACGTCCTCGGCGTGAGCCAGACCCCGTCGGCCACCGACACCCCCGTGGCGAACTGGAACCGCACGCGGTACAACAACGGCGCCGGAGTCACCCAGGTCGAGGCGTACAGCCTCGCCGGGGCCGGGCACGAACTCCCGGTCCAGGGTTCGGCGATGGCCGCCCACGCCGTCCGCTTCATGGGCCTGGACGCGGGGCCGTCCGGCGGCGGCACGACCGGCGCGCTGCACGCGGTGGCCGCGGGCAAGTGCCTGACCGACGCGAACAACGCGGGGGCGGGCACGCAGCAGCAGATCTTCGGGTGCAACGGCGGTGCGAACCAGACCTGGACCCGCACGGCGTCGAACCAGCTGACCGTGACCGTCGGCGGCAGCACCCTGTGCCTGGACGCCAACGCCAAGGGCACCACCGACCGCACCAAGGTGGTCGTCTGGTCCTGCAACGGCCAGACCAACCAGCAGTGGCGGCTGAACGCGAACGGGACCGTCACCGGGGTCCAGTCGGGGCTCTGCCTGGACGTGGCCGGGCTTGCCACCGCCGACGGAACGCCGGTCCAGCTGTGGAGCTGCAGCGGTGGCAGGAACCAGCAGTGGACGCTGGGGTGACGCGGGTGCGCGCCGGCCGCGCCGACCCGGCCCGGCCGTAACCGCGCGGGTCCGCCCGCCGCACCGTCAGGGTGCGGCGGGCGGACCCGTCCGGGCCGTGCTCAGGCGCAGTCGGCGCCGTTCAGGGTGAAGCGGGCCGGCGCCGGGTTGGCGCCGGAGTACGTCGCCTGGAAGCCGAGGCTCGTGCTCGCCCCGGCCGCCAGGCCGGCGTTCCAGCCGGCGTCCCGCGCGCTCACGGTGCGGCCGGACTGGGCCACCGTCGCGTTCCACCCCGTCGAGATCCGCTGGTCACCGGGGAAGCTCCAGCCGAGCGTCCAGCCGGAGACGGCCGCGGTGCCGGTGTTCCGCACGGTCACCGTCGCGGTGAAGCCGCCGCTCCAGGCGCTGTCGACCCGGTAGGACACCGAGCAGGACGCCGCGGGCTGCGTCGGTCCCGTCCGCCGTTCGGCGGCGAACGCGGCGAGCCAGGCCAGCGAGGCGTTCCAGTTGACCGCCACCTCGTTGGTCGAGTACGAGCCGATGTCGTCGACGTAGCAGGCCGCCGGTGCGCAGCCGGTCAGCCGTTCCTTCGCCACCGGATCCTCCAGGCCNGGATCCTCCAGGCCGGCGTCCGGGCCGCCCGCGAAGGAACCGGCCGGCGGGTGCGGCAGCGAGGCGTCGTTCTGGTGCGCCCAGAACCGGTGGTGCTGGTTCTCCGAGGCGCGCTCGCCGTAGCCGGTCACATAGGAGCGGTCCAGCGCGTTGCGGCCCAGCAGGTAGTCCAGCGCCTCCAGGGCGCCGGTCCGGTAGCGGGCGGCACCGGTCAGCTCGTGGGCGACGGCCAGCACCATCGCGTTGTTGGCGACCGAGCTGTTGGAGCCCCAGACGTAGCCGTCGGCGGCGATCGGAACCGCGTAGCCCTGTCCGGCCATGGTGGCCAGGTGGCTGTCGGCGGCCGTGGTCAGCAGGCCGCGCAGCCGCGTCACGTCGTCGCCGGGCAGGGCCACGCCGGGCACGGTGGCCAGGGTGATCCGGCCGAGCGTCGCGGTGCCGCCCCACCAGAACGCGTCGACCGGCTTGCTGTGGTGCGGCGAGGCGGTGACGGCGTCCCGGTACTGCGACTCGCCGGTGGTGGCGAGGAGTTCGGCCGCGGCCCAGTAGAACTCGTCGGAGACGTCGGCGTCCTCGTACGCGCCGCCGCCGGTGTTGTCGGTCGCCGGGGCGAGGAGGTTCGGGTTGGCCCTGGCCGCCGTCCAGGCGCGGCGGGCCGCGTCCAGGCAGCGGGCGGCGAAGGCGGCGTCGTACGGCGCGTACACCCGGGCGCACTGCGCGGCGGTGGCGGCCAGGTTGAGCGTGGCGGCGGTCGACGGCCGGTGCAATTCACGCTCTGCTTCGTCGAGTTCGGGCCGGGTCGGCAGGCCGGTCCACTGCGCGTCATGCACCTTGTGGAAGGCCGTGCCGGCCAGCGGTCGGCCGTCCGGGACCTGCATCCGCAGCAGGAAGTCCAGCTCCCAGCGGGCCTCGTCCAGCACGTCCGGTACCCCGTTGCCGCGCTCGGGGACGCGCAGCGTGGAGTCGCCGAGCGCCGCGTCGCCGCCCGAACGGCGGGCCCGTTCGAAGGAGTTGACCAGCTCCCAGGTCGCGATGCCGCCGTTGACCACGTACTTGCCCTGGTCGCCCGCGTCGTACCAGCCGCCGCGGACGTCCGACCGGTAGTCGCAGACCCCGGCCTGGCACGGAACGCCGGTGTCGCCCTTGTTCGGCGCCACGCCCAGGTGGCCGGCGGGGCGCGCGTAGGCGCTGCCGACCAGGGCGGCGTCGATGGCGATGCCGCTGCGCTGCTGGTGGAAGAAGGACATGCTGTCGGCGCGCAGCCCGTCGTACAGCGACGCCGAGATGTCGAACGGGTGGCTCGCCCGGCCGTCCACGACCAGGGTGTAGCCGGTGCCGGTGCCGGTGTACGCGCCGAAGTCCACCAGGTGTGTGGACTCGCCGGACGCCCGGTCGGCGCCGTGCACGGTGGTCGCGCCGGCGGCGGCCTGCGCGCCGGAGGCGTCGCGCAGCTGCCAGGCGAGCGGGGCGGTCGCGGAGCTGACCACGGTGGCCCGCTTGGGCCCGTCCGGCAGGTAGCCGAGCTGGTTCACGCGGACGGGGAAGTCGGCGGCGGGTCCGGCCGTGGCCGCCGCCGCGGTGGTGGCCGGGGCGAACGCGGTGGCGGTCAGGCCGCCGGCGGCCAGGGCCAGGCCGGTCAGTACGGCGGCCGCGCGTCGGGGCAGGCCGCGGCCGGAGAGGTCGGGAGGCATGGGTGGGGGCCTTCCTTCGGGGGTGGGGAGTGGGAGCCCGGAATGTGGGAGCGCTCCCAGTGCCCCAATGAAGCCAGCTGTCCATCAGGTGCGTCAAGGTGGGCTGATCGAGGAAGAGTTGACGTTGCATCAGGTCGGCCGTCGGTTCGGCGACGTGGACCCCGTCGTCCTGGTCGGGTTGGGAAGTCCTGGTGCGGCGAACGGCGGTGACGGACTGTCGGACGGTGCCGGTGGGGCTGGTCAAGATTGGATAACGGGCTGTACCGAATCTTGTCGGGTCTGATTGTGAGCGCTAACAATCGAGCGATCGACGATCCCGAGAGGAAGTCCCGACATGTCCAAGAGAGCTGCGGCGGCCCTGGCTGCCGGCGCGATGGTCGCCGTCCTCACCTCCTGTGGCTCCGGTGGCGGAGGCTCTGCCGACAAGGGCTCCGGCCACCGGATCGTGGTGGGCTTCTCGCAGGTCGGTGCGGAGAGCGGCTGGCGCACCGCCAACACTAAGTCGGTCCAGGAGGCCGCGAAGAAGGCCGGCATCGAGCTGAAGTTCTCCGACGCGCAGCAGAAGCAGGAGAACCAGATCAAGGCGATCCGCTCGTTCATCCAGCAGAAGGTCGACGTGATCGCCTTCTCGCCGGTGGTGGAGTCGGGGTGGGACACCGTCCTGAAGGAGGCCAAGGACGCGCGCATCCCGGTCGTCCTGACCGACCGCGCGGTGGACTCCAAGGACGAGTCGCTCTACGTCTCCTTCCTCGGCTCGGACTTCGTCGAGGAGGGCAGGGCGGCCGGCGACTGGCTGGTCAAGGAGTACTCGGCCAGCGGCGGTGACGTGAACGTCGTCCAGCTGGAGGGCACCACCGGCTCGGCGCCGGCCAACGACCGCAAGTCCGGCTTCGCGGACGCCATCAAGGGGCAGCCCAAGTTCAAGGTCGTCGCCTCGCAGACCGGCGATTTCACCCGCGCCAAGGGCAAGGAGGTCATGCAGGCCTTCCTGAAGTCCCAGCCGAAGATCGACGTGCTGTACGCGCACAACGACGACATGGCGCTGGGGGCGATCCAGGCGATCGAGGAGGCCGGCAGGAAGCCCGGCACCGACATCAGGATCGTGTCCGTGGACGGCGTCAAGGACGCCTTCGTCGCGATGAGCCAGGGCAAGATCAACTTCGATGTCGAGTGCAACCCGCTCCTCGGCGACCAGCTGATGGACCTGGTGAAGAAGGTCAAGGCGGGTGAACAGGTGCCCCGGCGGATCAAGACCGAGGAGGGCACCTTCACCCCCGAGCAGGCCGCCGCGGCCCTCCCGAACCGCCAGTACTGACCCACCCCGATCGTGCGGGGCCGCTCCTGCGGGCCGGCCCCGCACAGCCCGGACCGAACCGCCCGAGGGCGGGACGCGTCCGGGAGAGACGAGAGGAGAGCCCGGGTGCAACCGGTCCTGGAAGTCCGGGGGATCCGCAAGGAGTTCCCCGGGGTGGTGGCGCTGGACGGGGTCGACTTCCGACTCTTCCCCGGCGAGGTGCACGCCCTGATGGGGGAGAACGGCGCCGGCAAGTCCACCCTGATCAAGGTGCTCACCGGTGTCCACCCGGTGGACGGCGGCGAGGTGGTGCTCGCCGGCCGGCCGGTGCGGATCACCGGACCGGCACAGGCCCGACAGGTCGGCATCAGCACGGTCTACCAGGAGGTGAACCTCTGTCCGAACCTGTCGGTCGCGGAGAACGTCCTCATCGGGCGGGAGCCCCGCCGGTTCGGCCTGATCGACTGGGCCGCGATGCGTCGCCGGGCCGCCGAGCTGGTCCGCGAACTGGAACTGGACATCGACGTCGGCGCGCCGCTGAACAGCTGCTCCATCGCCGTCCAGCAGCTCGTGGCCATCGTCCGCGCGGTCGACGCCTCCGCCAAGGTGCTGATCCTGGACGAACCCACCTCCAGTCTCGACCGCGACGAGGTCCGTCAGCTCTTCACCGTGATGCGCCGGTTGCGGGACCAGGGGGTCGCCATCCTGTTCGTGTCGCACTTCCTCGACCAGGTCTACGAGATCTGCGACCGGATGACCGTGCTGCGCAACGGCCGGCTCGAAGGCGAGTACCTGACCGGCGAGCTGAGTCGGACCGGACTGGTCTCCCGGATGATCGGTGCCGAGCTCGCCGGCCTCGACCGGCTCGGTGGCGGCAAGCGGCGCGAACGCACCGGACCGGACACCGGCCCGGACACCGGAGCGGTGTTCCTCCAGGCCGACGGGCTGACCCGGCGGGGCGCCGTCGAACCGTACGACCTTGCAATCCGGTCGGGCGAGGTGATCGGACTGGCCGGGCTGCTGGGCTCCGGACGGACCGAGGCCGCCCGGCTGCTGTTCGGCGCCGACCGGAGCGACGGCGGCACGCTGCGGATCGAGGGCGCCGAGACCGCACTGCGCGGGCCGCGCGACGCGATCGCCCACGGCATCGCGTTCTGCTCGGAGAACCGCAGGACCGAGGGCCTGGTCGGCGAGCTGACCGTCCGGGAGAACATCGTGCTGGCGCTGCAGGCGGCCCGGGGCTGGACCCGTCCGCTGTCCCGTGCCACGCAGGACGAGCTGGCGCTGCGCTGGACACGCGCCCTGGACATCCGCCCGGCCGACCCCGGGACGCCGGTGCGCAACCTCAGCGGCGGCAATCAGCAGAAGGTACTGCTCGCCCGCTGGCTGATCACCGACCCCAAGCTGCTGATCCTGGACGAGCCGACCCGCGGCATCGACATCGGGGCGAAGGCCGAGATCCAGAAGCTGGTGGCGGGCCTCGCGGAGGACGGTACGGCGGTGCTCTTCATCTCCGCCGAACTGGAGGAGGTGCTGCGGCTCAGCCACCGGGTCGGCGTACTGCGCGACCGCCGGATGGTCGCCCAGTTGGACAACGACGGCGAGCTCACCCCGGAGCGCGTCATGGCCGCCATCGCGAGCGGAGCGGAGCAATGAGCACGGCAACGGCGGAGCGCCCGGTGAAGGTGATGAAGGCGGTGACCCGGTACCGGCTGTTCTGGCCGGCCGCGGTGCTGGCCGTGCTCCTGCTCGCCAACCTCGCCTTCACCCCCGACTTCTTCGCCGTCCACCTCCGGGGCGGCCACCTCTACGGCTCCCTGATCGACATCCTGCACTTCGGCGCCCCGCTGATCCTGGTCTCCCTGGGCATGACCCTGGTGATCGCCACCGGCGGCATCGACCTGTCGGTCGGTTCGACCGTCGCGATCTCCGGCGCCACGGCCTGCCTGCACATCAGCAGTTCCGCCGACCCTGGCGGCGTCGGCACCGTGCTGACCGCCCTCGGTTACGCCCTCGGCACCGCCCTGGTGCTCGGCCTCGTCAACGGTGTCCTGGTGGCCGGGGCAGGCGTCCAGCCGATCGTCGCCACCCTGATCCTGATGGTCGCCGGCCGGGGCCTGGCCCAGCTGATCACCGACGGCCAGATCATCACCGTCACCAGCGAGCCCTACCAGCTGATCGGCGGAGGCTACTGGCTGACGGTGCCGTTCGCGATCCTGCTCAGCGGCCTGATCGCGTTGCTCGCCGCGCTGCTCACCCGTTCCACCGCGCTCGGCCTGCTGCTGGAGTCGGTCGGCGGCAATCCGGTGGCCAGCCGGCTGGTCGGCATCCGGGCGATGCGCCTGGTCGGCCTGGTGTACGTGTTCAGCGCGCTGTGCGCGGCGGTCGCCGGACTGATGGTCTCCTCCAACGTCTCGGCGGCGGACGGGAACAACGCCGGCCTGTGGATCGAACTCGACGCCATCCTCGCGGTGGTGCTCGGCGGGACCTCGCTCAACGGCGGCCGGTTCTCGATCGGCGGCACCGTCCTCGGCGCGCTGATCATCCAGACCCTCTCCACCACCGTCTACACCGTCGGCATCCCGCCGGAGACCACCCTGGTGTTCAAGGCGTTCGTGGTGATCGCGGTGTGCCTGGTCCAGTCGCCCGCCTTCCGCGCCGAGCTCGCCGGCCGCGGCGCCCGGGTCCGGCGCGCCGCCCGGTCCCGGACCGCGGCCCCCACTCACCGGGAGGTCGGCGAATGAACGCCAACGCCCTGTCGGCCCGCCTGCGCGGGCAGATCCCGCTGCTGGTCACCGCGGTCCTGCTGGTGTCGATGTTCGGCGTCGGCTCGGTGGAGTACGAGGGCTTCTTCTCCGGCCAGGTCGTGCTCAATCTGCTGATCGACAACGCCTTCCTGCTGGTCGTCGCGGTCGGGATGACCTTCGTCGTGCTGACCGGCGGCATCGACCTGTCGGTCGGTGCGGTGGTCGCCCTGTCCACCGTGGTCTCCGCCTGGCTGGTCGAACAGCACGGCTGGCCGCCGCTGCTGGTGATCCCGCTGGTCCTGCTGACGGGCACTGCGGGCGGCTGGCTGATGGGCTGGGTCATCCACGTCCTGGAGATCCAGCCGTTCATCGTCACGCTGGCCGGCATGTTCCTGGCCCGCGGCCTGTGCTACACGATCAGCATCGATTCGATCTCCATCACCGATCCGCAGTACACCGCCATGGCGCAGACCCGGATCCCGCTCGGCAGTCTGTTCGTCTCGCCGAGCGTGGTGATCGCGCTGCTGGTGGTCGCGGTCGGATTCGTGGTCCTCCACCGCACCCGGCTCGGCCGCAACGTCTACGCGCTCGGCGGCGGCGAGCAGTCCGCGCTGCTGATGGGGCTGCCGGTCCGGCGGACCAGGATCACCGTGTACGCGATCAGCGGCTTCTGCTCCGCACTCGGCGGCGTCCTGCTCACCTTCTACATGCTCTCCGGCTACGGCCTGCACGCGGTCGGCCTGGAACTCGACGCGATCGCCGCGGTCGTCATCGGCGGCACGCTGCTGACCGGCGGCTCCGGTTACCTCCTCGGTACCGTGCTGGGCGTGCTGGTGCTCGGACTGATCCAGACCGTGATCAGCTTCCAGGGCACCCTCAGCTCCTGGTGGACCCGGATCGTCATCGGCGCCCTGCTGTTCGTCTTCATCGTCCTGCAGCGCCTGCTCACCGCCCGTCGGCGCTGACCGCGGGGCACGTCCACCCGCACCTCCGTCCGCCGCGCGGCCCCGCCCGTGCGGCGGTACCCCCAACCGACCGGAGGACGCGTCCCGTCGCCACCCTCACCCCCACCCCGATGAGGAGTCCCCGTGCGCCACTCGCTCCGTACGCGTTCCCTGCTCATGGCCCCGATCCTGAGCGCCGCCCTGCTCACGCTCCACCCCGGGACCGCCCACGCCGCCGATCCCACCACCATGACCAACGGCTTCTACCTCGACCCCGACTCCTCGGCGCGGCGGTGGGTCAACGCCAACCCGGGCGACGGCCGCGCCCCCGCCGTCCGGTCGTCGATCGCCGACGTGCCGGCGGCGCGCTGGTTCGGCAACTGGAGCGGCGCCGTCGGGACGGCGACCGGCTCCTTCGTCGGCGCGGCCGCCGCCCAGGGCAAGCTGCCGCTCCTGGTGGCCTACAACATCCCCGACCGCGACATCTGCGCCGGCCAGTCCGGCGGCGGGGCGGGCAGCGCCGCCGACTACCGGACCTGGATCGCCGCCTTCGCCTCCGGCATCGGCAACCGGCCCGCGGTGGTCGTCCTCGAACCCGACTCGCTCGGCGACGAGAGCTGCATGACCCAGGCCCAGATCACCGAGCGCAACGCCCTGTTGAACAACGCCGTCGCGCAGTTCAACACCAAGGCCCCGAACACCTGGGTCTACCTCGACGCCGGCAACCCCGCCTGGCTGAGTGCCGGCACCATGGCCCAGCACCTGGCCGCGGCCGGGGTGGGCGGAGCGCACGGGTTCTCGCTGAACGTGTCGAACTACCTCACCACCGCGGAGAACACCGCCTACGGCAACGCCGTCAACGCGGCCCTGAAGTCCGCGAAGGGCTTCACCAAGCCGTACGTCATCGACACCAGCCGCAACGGCAACGGCTCCAACGGCGCGTGGTGCAACCCGGCGGGGCGGCGGATCGGCCGGCCCTCGCAGCTCGGCGGTGGCGCCGAGATGCTGCTGTGGATCCCCGGCGAGTCCGACGGCAACTGCGGCGTCGGCGCCGGATCCACCGCCGGTCAGTTCCTGCCCGAGGTCGCCTACAGGATGGTCTACGGCTACTGACCCGGAACGACGGCCGGCCCCGCGGCAGTGGTCCGGGGCTCCGGGGCCGCCGTGGAACCAGCGTGGCGGGTGCCCTCCGGCACCCGCCACGTCCGCTCCGGTCCCCGCGGCGGCCCTATCCGCCGACCGGCGGGTGCAGCTCACCGCTCCGGGCCACCCCGGCGTACCAGCGGGCGCTGGACTTCGGGGTGCGGGTCTGGGTGGCGTAGTCGACGTGCACCAGTCCGAAGCGCTTGTCGTAGCCGTACGCCCACTCGAAGTTGTCCAGCAGGGACCAGGCGAAGTAGCCGCGCACGTCCGCCCCGTCGGCCGCCGCCCGGTGGATCGCCGCCAGGTGGGCGTGGAGGTAGGCGGTGCGCTCCGGGTCGTCGACCGTGCCGTCCGCGCCGACCCGGTCGTCGTAGGCCGCGCCGTTCTCGGTGACCATCAGCGGCAGCTCCGGGTGGCGGTGGGCCAGGCCGGTCAGCAGCTGGTGCAGGCCCGTGGGGTCGACGGCCCAACCCATCGCGGTCCGCTCGCCCGGCGCCGGACGGAAGCCGACCCGGTCCGCCCCCGGCCAGGGGGAGGCCGTGCCGCCGCCGTGGCCGTCCTCCCGGGCGGGGTCGGCGCCCTCGGCCGTCGCCGAGACGACGGTGGGTGTGTAGTAGTTGACACCCAGCCAGTCCAGCGGCTGGTGGATCTGCTTGGGGTCCCCGGGGCGGACGAAGGCCCAGTCGGTGAGGTGGGCCGTGTCGGCCAGCAGGTCCTCCGGGTAGGCGCCCTCCAGGATCGGGCCGAGGAAGACCCGGTTGCCGACGGCGTCGATCCTGCGCACGGCGTCCTGGTCGGCGGCGGACGGGGTGAAGGGGCGCAGTGCGTGCAGGTTGAGCGAGACCGACAGCTGTGCGGCGGCGGGCAGCAGGTCGCGCAGTGCCGTGACGGCCAGGCCGTGGCCGAGGTTGAGGTGGTGGGCGGCCCGCAGCGCGGCCACCGGGTCGGTGCGGCCGGGCGCGTGGACACCGGAGCCGTAGCCGAGGAAGGCGCTGCACCAGGGCTCGTTGAGGGTGGTCCAGTGGCCGATCCGGTCGCCGAGGGCCTCGCCCACCAGCGCGGCGTAGTCGGCGAAGCGCTCGGCGGTCACCCGCTCGGGCCACCCGCCGGCGGACTCCAGCTCCTGGGGGAGGTCCCAGTGGTAGAGCGTGGCGACGGGGGTGATGCCGTGGGAGAGCAGCTCGTCGGTGAGGCGGCGGTAGAAGTCCAGGCCCTGCTGGACGGCCGGGCCGCGGCCGGTGGGCTGGACGCGGGGCCAGGAGACCGAGAAGCGGTAGGCGGTCAGCCCGAGCTCGGCCATCAGCCGGACGTCCCCGCGGAAGCGGTGGTAGTGGTCGACGGCGACCTCGCCGCTGTGGCCCTGGAAGACCTTGCCGGGGGTGCGGCAGAAGGTGTCCCAGATCGAGGGGGTCCGGCCGTCCTCCGCGGTGGCGCCCTCCACCTGGTAGGCGGAGGTGGCCGCGCCCCAGAGGAAGCCGGTCGGGAACCGGGGCGGTGCGGCGGTGGCGGGAGGGAGAGGGCCGGAGGGGGGAAGGGGCATGGGTTCGCTCCCGAGGGTGAGGGGTTCAGCTCTTGACGGCGCCGGCGGTGATGCCGCCCACGATGTGTTTGCCCAGCAGGGCGAAGACCAGCAGTAGCGGCACCGTGGAGATGAGCGCGCCGGTCAGCACGATCGCCTGGTCGACGCTGTGGTTGCCCGACCCGAGGCCGGCCAGCGCGACCTGGAGGGTGGGGTTGCCGTCCGGGGTGAGGGCGATGAAGGGCCAGAAGAAGTCGTTCCACGCCTGGACGAAGACCAGCATGCCGAGGACGGCCATGGCGGGCCGCGCCACCGGGAAGACCACGTGCCAGACGATCCGCAGACTGTGCGCGCCGTCCACCCGGGCGGCCTCGACCAGCTCCACCGGCAGGGCTTCGACCAGCGAGGGCAGCACCACCGACTGCAGCTGATCCACCCAGCCCAGGTCCGTGATGATCCGGTAGAGCGGGATGACGCTGAGCTGGGGCGGGACGGTCATGGTGGCGACGACGAGGGCGAGCAGCACATTGCGGCCGCGGAAGGGCAGCTTGGCGAAGGCGAACCCGGCCAAGGTGGCGAACAGCACGGTGGACAGCGCCACCAGACCGGCCACCACCGTGGTGTTGACCAGCGCCCGCCCCATGTCGACCTGGTTCCAGGCGAAGGTGAGGTTGTCGAGCAGGTGCGGGCCCGGCAGCAGCGGCGCCGGGGCCTCGACCACCCGCTCGCCCGAGTGCGAGGCGGCGACCAGGTTCCAGTACAGCGGGAAGAGCGAGACCAGGGCGGCGATCCCGAGCAGGACGTAGGTCAGCGGGCCGGCGTGGTGCTGACGCCCGGCGGACGGTCGCAGGCGGGTGCGGAGTACGGAGGTGGTGCGCACGGGTTCAGGCCCTCCTTCGGCGGGCGCGGACGACGAGCGCCTGCACGGCCCCCGCGGACAGCAGCAACAGCAGCATCACCCAGGCGATCGCGGAGGCCTGGCCGAGCGCCCCGGTCACCCAGCCCTTCTCGTACATCAGCAGGCTGAGCGTCTGGAACTGGTTGCCACTGCCGCCGCTGACCCCCAGGCTGCCGCCGAACAGCATCGGCTCGCCGAAGAGCTGGGTGGCGCCGATGGTGGACACCACGACGGTGAACAGGATGGTCGGGCGGATCGACGGGACGGTGACGCTGAGGAACTGCCGGGCCCTGGAGGCTCCGTCGATCGCCGCCGCCTCGTACAGCTCCTGGGGGACGGCCTGCATCGCGGCGAGGTAGATCAGCGCGTTGTAGCCCGTCCAGCGCCAGGTGACGATCGCCGAAATGGCGATCTGCGCGGGCCACTTGGAGGATTCCCAGTCCACCGGGTGGAAGCCGGCCCAGCCGATCACGGTGTTGATCAGCCCGTAGTCGCTGTTGAACAGCTGGGCGAACACCAGGGTGGCGGCGGCGATCGAGGTCGCGTACGGCGCGAGCACCGCGACCCGCAGGAAACCCCGGCCGCGCATCCGGTAGTTGAGCAGATGGGCCAGGCCCAGGGCCAGCAGCAGCTGGGGCACGGTGGAGACCACGCCGATGGTGAAGGTGTTGCCGAGGGCGTTCCAGAAGAAGTCGCTGTCCCACAGGCCGGTGTAGTTGCGCAGGCCGAGCCACTCGGCCTCGCCGCCCAGCTCGACCCGGTGCAGCGAGAGCCAGCCGGTGTAGACCAAGGGGAAGAGGCCGAAGGCCGCGAAGCAGAGGAAGAACGGTGCGACGAACGCGTACGGCGCGGCCCGGACGTCCCAGCGGTACAGCCTGCTGCGCCAACGTGGCCTGAGCGGCGGGGCGTTGGAGGCGATGAGGTCCACCGTGGCTACTTCTGGATCTTGTCGTCGACCAGCTTGTCGACATTGCTCCACGCCTGCGCGGGATCGGTGCCGCGTTGCTCGATGTCGAGGATGCCGTTGTCGGTGAGGAAGGTCTTCACCTGGCCGTCCCAGCGGCTGATCGGTACGGCCTTGATGCCGGCGGCGGCCTCCGAGTAGATCCGGCCGACCGGGGTGTCGCCGAAGAACGGCAGGGTGGCGTCCCGGACGGCGGGGGAGGAGAGGGTCTCCTTGGTGGAGGGGATGTTCCCGTTGACGGCGAAGACCTTCGCGTGCTGGGCGGGAGCTGTCAGCCAGGCGGCGAGCTCGGCGGCCTCCTTGACGTGCCCGCCGGACTTCGGGACGGCGAGGAAGGAGCCGCCCCAGTTGCCCGCGACCGGGGCCGGGGCGATGTCCCACTTGCCCTGGTTCTCCGGGCCGGCCTGGTCCTTGATGATCCCGGTCATCCAGCTCGGGCAGGCGACGGTGGCGAACCTGTTGTTCTTGAAGCCCGCGTTCCAGGTGCCCTTCTCGTCGAACTGCCGCAGCTTGGCGGTGATCCCGCCGGTGGCCGCGGTGGTGGCGATGGACCAGGCCTTCTTCACGCCGGGGCTGTTCCGGTAGTCCAACTCGCCCTTGGCGTCGGCGTACTGGATCGGCTCACTGGCGACGACGGCGTTGAACAGTCCGCTGGCGGAGTCGTGGAAGGCGGTGCCCTCGGGCGCCTTCGCCTGGTAGCCGCGACCGGCTTCGAGGAACCTGTCCCAGCTGCCGGCCCAGAGCGCGCCGACCTGGGCGCGGTCGGTCGGCAACCCGGCCTTGGCGAAGAGGTCCTTGTTGTAGCAGATCGCCATCGGGCCGATGTCGGTGCCGAGACCGATCACCTTGCCGTCCGCCGTGGTGGCCTGCTTGGTCTTCCAGTCCAGGTAGGCGCCGAGGTCCGCGCCGCCGGTGCTGCCGAGGTCCACCCACTTGCCCGCCAGCCCGGGCCCGGTGGCCTCGGCGACGTAGCCGACCTCGACGGCCTGGATGTCGGCGAGGCCGCTGTCCCGGGAGAGCCGCAGCTTGAGCGTGTCCCAGTACTTCTGGCCGTCGGCCACGTTGGACTCGACGATCTTGATGCCGGGGTGCAGCTTCTCGTACTCGGCGTAGAGCTTGGCGCCGGTGTCGTTGTCGTAGCCGAAGGAGCCGAAGGTGCCGATCCGCAGCGTGACGGTGCCGCTGCCGCCGTCGGCCTTGGTGCCGCTTCCGCTGCTGCTGCAGGCGGCCAGCAGGGCGGTGCTCGCGGCCAGGGCGGTGAGCGCGGTGAGGCGTCGGCCTCTGGCGGTGGTGGCTGTGGCGGTGGTGGTGGTGCGCATTCCACTCTCCTCGTCCGGGGGTGGTGCGGGGCTCGCGGGTGGCGGCCCCCAGCAGCGTGGGAGCGCTCCCACGTCGTAGTCGGAAGGTTCCTGCCTCGGCTGATCCGGTGTCAAGAGATGAAGCCGAATTGCTCTCCGGCACAACGACGTTGGCCCACCATCGCCATTTCCTGAACGCGGCCGTGGCGGCGCCGCGCTCCGGTGACCTACGATCCTCTGCCAGGCGCCCCTCCCGGGGACGCGAGACCGAAGGCGGCGACGGAAGGCGCGTGGGCAGTGAGCGGACGGCAGACCGGAAGGCCGACCCTGGAGCAGGTCGCGGCCCGGGCCGGGGTCGGGCGCGGCACGGTGTCCCGGGTGATCAACGGCTCGTCGAGGGTGAGCGAACAGGCGAAGGAGGCGGTCGGCCGGGCCGTCGCGGAGCTGGGCTACGTGCCCGACCGGGCGGCCCGGGCGCTGGCCGGAAGCCGGACGGACGCGGTCGCGCTGGTGGTGCCGGAGACAGAGGCGCGGTTGTTCGCGGAGCCGTACTTCCTGGACATCATCCGCGGTGTGAGCGCCGAACTCGGCACGGCGGACAAGCAGTTGCTGCTCACACTGATCCGCACCGAGCAGGAGCGGCAGCGCTTCGAGCAGTACCTCGCCGCACAGCGGGTGGACGGCGTGCTGCTGGTCTCGGTCCACCGGGACGACCCGCTGCCCGACCAGGTGCGCGCACTGGGCCTGCCGGTCGTGCTGAACGGGCGCCGTTCGCCGCAGGAGCCGGTGGCGTATGTGGACTCCGACAACGTGGGGGCCGGCCGCTCGGCGGTGCGGCACCTGGCCGGGCGCGGCCGGTGTCGCATCGCCACCATCACCGGCCCGGCGGACATGGACGCCGCGCACGGCCGGCTGGCCGGCTACCGGCAGGGGCTGGCAGCGGCCGGCCTGCCGGCGGACGAACGCCTCGTCGCCACCGGGGACTTCACGGAGGACGGCGGCCGGCGGGCGATGCGGGAGCTGTTGGAGCGCTGCCCCGACGTGGACGCGGTGTTCGCCGCCTCCGACCTGATGGCCGTCGGGGCGCTCGCCGTCCTGCGGGCCAGGGGACTGGACGTGCCCGGTGACGTCGCGCTGGTGGGCGTCGACGACTCGCCGGTGGCCCGCCACCTCGACCCCCCGCTGACCACCGTCCGCCAGCCGATCGAGGAGATGGGTCGCACGATGGCCGGGCTTCTGCTGCGGCAGATCGCGGGCGAGGCCGCGGAGCCGTCCCGCCTGGTGCTGCCGACGGAGCTGGTGGTGCGCGGGTCGTCCTGAACCGCCGGCCGCCCTGAACCACGAGTCGTCCTGAACCGCCGGCCGTCCGGAGCTCCGCGGGGCTCCGGACGGCCGGGGTGTTCAATGCCGCGTCACAGTGCCGGATAGGCGTTCTTCAGCAGCTCCCGGAACTGGGCGGAGAACCAGTCGCCGGACAGCGGCGCGTCCGGCAGCGCACCGGACATGTGGTTGTTGTTCCTCGGGTTGCCGGTGTAGGCCGGGTCGCACATCCCGTCGACGCCCTTGCCGTCGTTGTTCGGGAGCGGCTTGCTGGCCCCGTCCGACTCGCCCGGCGGCTTCATCCAGACGTACGCGTCGATCCCCGGCGTCGGGGCCGCCTGCGGCCGTTCGCCGAGGCCCGCGCCGGCCTGGTTGCACCAGTTCCCGGTGTTCAGCCGCCGGTCGTAGCGCCCGCCGTCGACATAGGCGTCGACGCTCGTCCGCGGTCCGGGGCCGGCCGGCCGGGCGGCACCGCCCCAGCCGTTGCGCGAGGTGTCGATCAGCATGCCGAGCCCGGGGTCGAAGCCCAGCGAGACCAGCTTGGTCCGCAGCCCCTGGGCGTAGGAGAGCTCGTCGACGTACCGGTTCCAGTCGACCCACTTGGACTGGCGGACGGAGGCGCCGTTGACGCTGTCGTCGATGGTGAAGTTGCTCTCCTTGAGTGCGCTGTAGTTCGCGGTGTTGACGATGAAGCCGTGGATGTTGGCGAGGGTGGAGCCCTCGGAGGTCGCCGCCTGCTTGAACAGCTCGGCGGACGGGCCGAGGTTGTCGTCCCAGCCCAGCCAGCCGTGGTGGCCGGCGTCGGCGTAGTTGTACACGTTGGGGACGGCGCCGAGCTTCTTGAGCGCGTAGCCGATGCCCTTGATGTAGTTGCCGTTGGCCTTCATCACGTCGCAGGCGGCGGTGGCGGTGGCGCGCGGCGTGGTGTTGGTGACCAGGTTCGGCAGCGAGTCGAGCTCGACCGTGGTGACGATCCGCAGGCCGGCGTACTTGGGGTCGGCGAGGACGGCCGCGATCGGGTCGATGAACTCCGTCCGGTACCGGTCGATCTCGGTCGGGCCGAGTTCGCCGTTGGAGGAGAGGGCGGCGCAGTCCCGGCCGGGCAGGTCGTAGACCACCAGCTGGACGACGAGTTCGCCGCTGCCCTTCTGGCGCAGCGCCTCGTCGAGGTGGGCGCGCAGCCCCATCCGGCCGTTGGCGCCGGCGATCGCGGCGATCCGGTCCAGCCAGACGCCGGTGGGCTGGTTGGCGACCTTGGTGCCGCCGGGTTCGGCGGCGGCGTTGGCGGACCACTCGGGGTTCACATAGACCTTGGCGCCGACATACGGGTTGTCGACGCGGGTGCCGGGCGGGGTGGTGGGCGTACCGGTGGGGGTGCTCGTCGGGGTGCCGGTGGGGGTGCCCGTGGGGGTGGGGCTCGTGGTGGAGCCGTTGCAGGGCACCCCGTTGAGCTTGAAGGCGGCGGGCACCGGATTGGTGCCGCCGTAGGAGCCGTTGAACCCGAAGGAGGTGGAACCGCCGGTCGCCAGGCTGCCGTTGTACGAGACGTTCCGGGCGGTGACGGCGGCCCCGGACTGGGTGAAGGTCGCGTTCCAGCCCTGGGTGACCTGCTGGTTGCCGGCGAAGGTCCACTCCAGGGTCCAGGAGCTCAGCGGGTCACCGGTGTTGGTGACGGCGACGTTGGCGCCGAAGCCGGTGTCCCACTGGTTGGTGACCTGGTAGTCGACCCGGCAGCCGGCCGCGGCGGCACCCGCGGAGGTGGACAGCACGGTGGCGGTGGCACCGGTCGCGGTGAGCAGGCCGAGAGCGGTGAG
Source organism: Streptomyces sp. NRRL S-495 (assembly GCF_000966955.1). Lineage (NCBI taxonomy): Bacteria > Bacillati > Actinomycetota > Actinomycetes > Kitasatosporales > Streptomycetaceae > Streptomyces > Streptomyces sp. NRRL S-495. The sequence goes on along the minus strand of NZ_JZWY01000562.1, from coordinate 2,415 downwards.
CAGGGCGGTCCGACTGCTGCGCAGTCGGCCGACGGTGGGTCGGGTGGGGGTGGTGGGGCTCATGGTGGGGTCCCTCTCAGTGTCCGTCGGAGGCGCGAAGGTGGTCGCGCAGTCCGAGGCCGAATGCGGTGGGGGTGCCGTCGTAGGCGCTGATCAGAGCGGGGCCGGAGGAGCAGTCCCAGGTGTTCCAGGTCCAGCCCAGGTACGAGAGCCCGTGGTCGTCGGACCACTTCATGACGCGGTCGACGAACGCGTGCCCGCAGGTGTTCTCGCCGATCTCGCCCGCCACGAGCGGGGCACGGGCGGCGACCGGGGCCAGGGTGGAGTTCCAGCAGGCCTCGTCGGCACAGGAGTTGAAGTTGTAGACGTGCCAGGCGGCGGCCGTATTGCCGGTCGGGTCCGAGGGTGCGTGGGCGAGCCAGCCGCTCAGGTCGTTCGCGTAGGCGACCCCCGGGACCAGGACGACATTGCGGGAGCCGGTGGCGCGGACGGCGTCCACCAGGTCCTGCATGCCGGCCACCTCGTACCCGATGCCCGGGCAGGTGCCGCCGTCGCGCCAGCAGGTCCAGGCCTGTTCGGCGGTGGCGGTCGCCCGGTCCGGGTAGGGCTCGTTGAACAGGTCGAACACCACCCGGGGGTCGTCCTTGAAGGTGTTCGCCACCGAGGTCCAGAAGGCCGGCGCGTACCGGGCGTCCGGCATCGGCTTCTGGCAGGAGGCGTGCACGTCCGTGCAGCCCGCCGAGTTGCCGGTGTACTGGCCGTACGTCCAGTGGAGTTCGACCACGGGGGTCATGCCGTGCGCGAGGACGCGGGCCACCAGCTGTTCGACGGCGCCGATGTAGGCGTCGCCCCGGTACTCGGGCCGGATGTTGTCCAGGCCGAGCCAGCACTCCTCGTTGAGCGGGATGCGGACGGTGTTGGCCTTCCAGTCCGCGATGGCCCGGACGGCGGCGTCGTCGACCGGGCCGTCGAAGACGCCGTGGCCCTGGACGCACATGAACTCGCCGCCGGAGCGGTTGACGCCGAGCAGACGGCGGGTGGCGCCGCTCCGGTCGGTGAGTCGGTTTCCGCTGACGCCGAGTTCGGGTGCGCCGGCGGGCGGGGTGGGGGTGGCGGTCGGGCCGCTGGTCGGGGTAGGGGTGGCGGTCGGTGTCGGGGTGGCGGTCGGGCTGCTGGTCGGGGTGGCGGTCGGGCTGGGCGACGGTCCCGAACCGGACGAGCAGGGAAGGCCGTTGAGGGTGAACCCGGTCGGGTCGGGGTTGGCGCCGGACCAGGAGGCGATGATGCCGAGGGTGACGCTCGCACCGGTCCCGAGCGAGCCGTTCCAGCTCTCGTTCGCGGCCGTGACACCGGTGCCGGACTGGGACCAGGCGGCGCCCCAGCCCTGGCTGAGGTGCTGGCCGCCGGTGAACCGGAAGCCGAAGCTCCAACTGTTCGTCGGTGCGCCGTGGTTGGTGATGACGACGGAGGCCTGGAAGCCGCCGGTCCACTGGTTGACCGTGGAGTAGTCCACGGAGCAGCCGAGCGGAGCGGCGGTGCCCGGGCCGGCGCCCGCCGCGGCGGACACGGCGCTCACCATGGCGAGGACCGCGCCGCCGAACAGCGCTGTGAGGGGTGGGGGATGTCGCATGAGCGACTCCTTGCAGCGAGGACACGCCGCTCCCGGCGCGTCGACTGACGGAATCGCTCCCACTGGTGGGCACCGACCGTAGCGCCAACTGCCGCCAAGGAAAAGAGGAGTTGCAGGGATTGCTGAGCAGAGGTGTTCGACTCTTCAAGCCTCTTGACCCGCTCGCGGGGATCCCGCACAGTGGGAGCGCTCCCACTGGTCAAGCACTGTCGTACAACGCCGTGCGGCTGCCCCCGTACGGTGAAACCGCAACCGGTCGTGGGCGGGCCGCGGCGCCCGCGGACGGAAGCGGCCCGGGTGCACGCGCACCCGGGCCGCTTCCGGACACTCCCCGGCCTTCAACCGGACTTCCCCGGCCTTCACCGGCCCGGGGAGAATCCTCCCCAGACGGATGCGGGGCCGCCCGCCGACTGGGCGTCGATCCGATAGCTGTCGCCCGCCGCGCCGCGCACGCCGGTGGCATGGTTGTACTGGGCCGCGAACTCGTGCTGTCCGGCCGGTACGGTGCGGCCCGGCTTGAGGACCCAGCGGTAGAGCAGCACGCCGCCGGACTCCTGGGCGGTGACGGTGAAGTCGTCGCCCGGCAGGGTCCGCCAGTTGCCGGCGTCCCGTACGTCGCCGGTCTGGACGATGCGCAGTTCGACGGCGAGCGCGGTGAGCGGCTGGGTGGTCCGGAGAGTGAGGTTGTTCTGTGCCCAGTAGACCGTGCTGTGCGGGTCGATCGATCCCTCCGAACCCAGCGGACCGTTCTGCGGTCGGCTGCTCGCCGACGGTGTCGGGGGCGC
>NZ_JZWY01000561.1:0-2949 GCF_000966955.1 Streptomyces sp. NRRL S-495 | reverse complement strand
GGAGGCGGGACGGCGGGGACCGGGGGGGCCGACGGCGTCGGCGAGGCGGTGACCGTCGGCGACGGGGCGGCCGGCGCGGTGGTGACGGTGTCCGACGGCGGCGGTGTCCGGATGATGCCGGCGACGGCGAGGCCTCCGGTCGCCAGGATTCCGGCGGTGGCCAGTCCGGCGAGGGCCGCCTTGGGCCACGACCTCACGAACGAGGGCGTGCGGTGGCGGACGGAGGTTCCGGCCGCGCCGCGTTGGACGCGGGCCAGGATCTGTGCGCGGTCGGGCTGGTGGCTCTCGGCGGCCTCGCGCAGCCGCCGGGCGATGTCCTCGTTCACCGGTTCCTCCTTCCTGTTGCCAGTTCGCCGACCGCTCGTGCGCCGAGTGCGCGTTGCAACTCGGCCATCCCCTTCGAGGTCTGGCTCTTCACCGTACCGACCGATATTCCCAGCGCCGCGGCGGTGTCCTTCTCCGAGAGGTCGAAGGCGTGGCGCAGCACCACGCAGGCCCGCTTCCGGAACGGCAGCCGGTCGAGCGCCGTGCGGATGTCCAGCACGGCCGCCACGTCCGGGCCGTCCGTTCTCTCCGGGGCGCGGGACCAGAACATCAGCACCCGGCGGCGTTCGCGGACCGTGCTGCGGATCCGGGCCCGGGCCATGTTGGCGACGACCCCGCGGGCGTAGGCGAGCGGGTGCTCGGCCGCGCGGAGGCGGTCCCAGCGTCGCCAGAGGGCGATCAGGGCGTCCGCGGCCAGGTCGTCTGCCGCGTCCGGCTCACCGGTGAGTAGGTGGGCGAGCCGGGCGAGTTCGGCGTAGTGGCGTTCGAAGAAGTCATGGAACTCCGCGGACGCGTCGTCGAGGAGCATGTCCCTCGGTCGCCCTCTCCGTGCAATGTGAGCGTTAACAATGGGTCTGAGCCTAGCATCGGGCGTGTCCGGGCCGGAGCGGTGGTCGCCCGGCCGGGCCGCACCGGGGGCGGGGGGCCGGGGGGCGAGCGGCGGTGCGGTCAATGCCGGGCGAACTGGACGCGGGTCCGCTGGACGACGTCCGGCTGCACCGCGAGCCCGTCGACGGTCAGCTGTTCCCCGTAGATGTCGGTGACCCTGATCGGTCCCCCGCACCCGCCGCCGTCGGGGGAGAGGAAGTAGTTGTAGTCGGTACGGGACAGCTGCCGCCAGCCGCCCGCGGTCCGCACCTCCAACCCGGCCACCGGGTTCCGGTGGCCGCTCACCTGGATCCCGCACCACCACTGGGAGGACCCGGCCTTGTACCGGATCGACATCGTCTCCGGCGCCGTGCCGGGGCTCAGCAGCGTCCAGGTGACCGGGAGGCGGCCCACCGAGAGATCGGCCAGTTCGGCGAAGGCCTCGTGGCTGAGGTCGAGCTGCCCGGGCGCACAGGGCAGCGGGCACTCGTTCACGATCCGCACCGTGACGCTCGCCCCGTTGGCGGCCCGGACGAGCACGGACGCACCGCAGGCCTTGGACGTCTCGTAGTCGGTGTGGTTCATCGCCGCGACCATGAGGTCCCGGGACGGGCCGAACAGGCAGGCGCCGTTGCCGTCGGCCGCTTCGTAGGACGTCGCGACGCCCTGGTAGCTCGCCCCGGGCTTGATCCGCCCGGCCGGGGACGCCGCGACCGGTGCGGTGCCGGCGTNCGCCGGCGGCGGGGGAGGTGCGGTGGCCGTGGCGCCGGCGGTGGCCGTGGCGGTACGGGTGCTCCCCGTGGAGGCCGGGGGCGACGAGGTGGCCGTGGTGGCCGTGCTGGTCGACGGCCGCGGCGTCGGCGTCGCCGACGGCGAAGGGGTACCGGTCGGCGACGGGCCGGTGACCGGTGGCGTCGTGGGCGTGGCTTCGACCGGGGCGCCGGTGCCGGGCGGCGAGCCGGGCTCGGTGACCGCGACGGAGGCGGCGGCCGGTTCCGCGGCGCCGTCACCGCTCCCGGGGAGGAGCGCGAAGGCCAGGCACACCAGCAGCCCGACGGCCACCAGCGCCAACTGAATGCCCATGGCCGGCGCGCGCCTGCGGCTCGACTGCCGGGCGGCGTGCTTCGTTGCCCTCATTCCCGTTCCATTTCGGTAGATCGACTCGGCATTGCACTGACCAGTGGGCGCCGGAGAGGGAAAGGTTGCCGTCCCGGCGCAGATTCTTCTGCGGGCCCGGAACGGTCCGGCAGATTTCGGTCCGGCCCCGGACCGGCTCGGACCCGACCGGCTCGGACCGGACCGGACCGGGGCGGGCGGCCGGACCGCTGGCCCGCCCCGGTCCGAGCCGCTCAGGACGGGTCGCCGTAGACCACGCCGCGGCCGTAGCCGCCGAAGTACACCCGGCCGTACACGTCCGGGTCGCCGGTGATCACGTTGATGCCGGTGCCGCCGAACTGGTGCTGGTCGTCGTTGATCCGGACCCAGGTCGAACCGCCGTCGGTGGAGCGGAACAGCCCGCTGACGTCCTTGACCGTCCCGCTGAGGTACAGGGCCTGGTAGGAGGCGCCCGGGGCCGGCCTGCCGAATCCCACCGCGCTCGCCTGCCGCACCGCGTCGGCCTTGGCGAAGCTCGCCCCGCCGTTGGTGGAGTGCAGCAGACCTCGGTCGCCGCCGGCGATCCACAGGTCGCCCATGACACCCGGGACCACCTTGAGCTGTCCGCCGCCCTGGCCGGTGGCCCGGGCGGTGAAGCTCCGCCCGCCGTCAGTACTGGCGTAGAGGGTGCCGCCGCTCAGGGCGTAGAAGGTGTTCGCCGCCGACCGGTCGGCCACCACCGCCGCGTCCTTCGGCAGGCCGGAGGTCACCGTCCAGCTCGTGCCCCGGTCGGTCGAGAAGGACGGGGCCTGGCCCTCGGGCGTCCACACCACGGTGCCGCCGTCCGCCGAGACCGCCACCGCCCCGCCGCCCGCATTGCCCCCCGGCGCCCCTGCGAAGGGGGCCCAGCTCGCCCCGCCGTCGGTCGAGAAGGCGCCGTGC
>NZ_JZWY01000560.1:0-2557 GCF_000966955.1 Streptomyces sp. NRRL S-495 | reverse complement strand
GGTCGAGAAGGCGCCGTGCTGTGCGTTGCCGAGACCGACGCGCACCACGAACTCCGGCTTGGCCTGGGCGAAGTCGATGCCGGTGGTGTTGGAGAACAGCGGTCCGGAGAGCGCGCCGGACGGCGTCCTGGTCAGGTCCTCGTGCCGGAAGCCGCTGACATCGCCGAGCGCGCTGATCAGCGGCTGGCGGGGAGGCTTGACCAGTCCGAGGGTCGCGGTCTCCTCCAGGCCCTTGGCCGGGACCGTCCAGTGCGTCGGACGCCCGCTGTCCGCCGCGGTCACGTCGTTGCTGCCCCACATGCCCGAGCCGGTGCCGTACAGCACGTGCCCGGCGTCGAAGGGGTCGATGGCCAGCGCGCCCATCCAGTGCCCGATGCCGGTACCCACGTACGGCGCCGCGGAGTTGTCCCGCTCGGAGGTGGCGCCGAGTGCCTTCCAGGTGCCGCCGCCGTCGGTCGAGCGGTAGAGCTCGTCGGACGGCCACCAGCGGTCCAGGGTGGTGACCATCACCGTGGCAGGGTGCTGCGGATCGACCGCCAGCCCGGCGAAGCCGTAGTTGCCGCCGGACGGCGAGACGTTCTTCCAGGCGCCGGTGGAGGGCGTGTACTTCCACACCGAGCCGGCCGTCACGCCGTTCGGTCCGGGCGCGTTGGTGTACGTCAGGTAGAACGAGCCGTCGCCGGACAGCACGCCGTGCTGCGGCAGCTGCCCCGTCGGCTGGCCGGGGACGGCCTGCCAGGTGGCGCCGCCGTCGGTCGAGCGGTACAACGAGGTGTTCCTGTCGGCCGCACCGACGTAGATCGTTCCGCTGCCGGACGGGCCGAAGGTCACGAAGGACAGGCCGACCCCGCTGCTCGCACCGTCCTTGACCGGGAAGCTTCCGACCTGGCCCCAGGTCACGCCGTAGTCGGTGCTGCGCCAGAGCCCGTTCTTGCGGGTGCCCAGGTAGAGCGTGCCGTGGTTCTTCGGGTCCACGACCAGCCGCTCGCCCATGGACCGGCCGTCCTCGTTGCCGCCCAGCTTGAACGGCAGGTCGGTGCGCTGGAACGTCCGCCCCCGGTCGGTGGAGCGCAGGATCGCGCCGTTGCCCGCCCATTCGTTGGTGTAGGTGCCGCTGGCGAGGTACAGGCGGTCGGGGTCGACCGGGTCGGTCGCCAGGCTCTCGATCCCCAGCAGGTTCCAGTCGGCGCCACCGATCCAGTCGGTCAGGGAGGTCCACCGTCCGGCCGCCGCGTCCCAGCGGTACGCGCCGCCGATGTCGGTCCGGGCGTACAGCAGGTCCTTGCGGGTGGGGTTGAACACCAGGCCGGTGACGAACCCGCCGCCGACGATCTGCGCGTTGTGCCAGCTGTACCCGCCCGTGCCGGCCACCTTCACCAGCTTCCACTGCTGGTTCGTGGCGCCCCGGTCGGCGTACTGGATGATGGGGATGCCCTCGTCCTTGCCACCGCCCGACACGTCCAGCACCATGCCACTGGCGCGGGAGACGAACTTCACCGCGCCGTCCCCGACGTCCGCCGTCCGCCACTGCTGCGCCGCGGAGGCGTGGTCGGTCTGCTGCTCGATCGCGGCCGTCGACTGCGAGGAATCACCGCGCACTCCGAGGACCTTGTGGCTGCCGCGGTTCTCCAGCTCGTAGTAGCCGTCCGCCGTCGGCCTCAGCCGCCACTGCTGGCCGGTGGCTCCGGCGACGCGGTTCATCTGCCGGGTCGGGACGCCGTCGGCCGCGTCCGCGCCGGGCACGTCCAGCGCCTTGTCGCTGCGGACGGACACCAACGTGTAGTAGGCGTCGGGGTCCACCGACGCGGCGTTCGAGTCGGCCTGCACGAACAGCAGGTACGGGCCGAGCACACCGGGGACGCCCAGCGCCAGGCCGAGCCTGGTCCAGCGCCGGCGGTGGCGCCCACGGGGGCGTGGCACACCACCGGCGGCGGGGGCGCGATGCCGGTGGCCGTCCACCGTGCGGTCCGTCTCGTTCATGGGAGTTGCTCCTCGCTTCGGCCCCGCCGCGCACACCCGCCCGGTCGGGCGGCGGCGGTCGGCGATGGGATCGGACGACCCGCGGGCGTGCCCCGCCCTCGGGCTCACCCGTCAGTTGCCGCCGTCGCGGCGGAGGTTGCCGCCCGTTCGAATTTTCTTCCGCCGAGTTGTGGGGAGCGGGGCGGAGGAACGACGAACGGGCGGGGAACGGCACGGTGCCCACAATTCACCGTGCCGTTCCCCGCCCGCGCTCGGGGGCGGGCCGGGTCAGGACCCGGCCTTGCGCTTGTTGTAGACGTCGAAGCCGACGGCGGCGAGCAGCACCAGTCCCTTGATGACCTGTTGGTAGTCGGTGCCGATGCCGACCAGCGACATGCCGTTGTTGAGGACGCCCAGGACCAGACCGCCGATGATCGCGCCGAGCACGGTGCCGACGCCGCCGCTCGCGGAGGCGCCGCCGATGAACGCGGCGGCGATCGCCTCCAGCTCGAAGTTGATGCCCGCCTGCGGGGTGCCGGCGTTGAGGCGGGCGGCGAAGACCAGCCCGGCCAGGGCGGCCAGGACGCCCATGTTGACG
>NZ_JZWY01000559.1:0-16662 GCF_000966955.1 Streptomyces sp. NRRL S-495 | reverse complement strand
TCGTTGCCGCCGATCGCGTAGGTGTGCCGGCCGAGGATCGAGTTGCGCATCAGGTAGCCGAAGCCGACCAGCAGGGCGCCGAGGATCAGCAGGACGACCGGGGCGCCGTGGTAACTGGCCAGCAGCAGCGTGAAGGTCACCACCGCGGCCGCGATCGCGCCGAGCTTCGCCAGGAACAGCCCGGTGGGGAGCGGTTCCAGCCCGTACGAGGTGGCCCGGCGCCGTCCGCGCAGCTCCTGGAGGACGGCGACGGCCAGCACCGCGAGGCCCAGCAGCAGGGTGAGGTTGTGGTAGTTCGTGTGCGGGCCGACCTCGGGGAGGAAGCCGCTGCTGATGTTCTGGAAGCCCTTGGGGAACGGCGCCACCGACTGGCCCTGGAGCAGGATCTGGGTACCGCCGCGGAAGAGCAGCATGCCGGCCAGGGTGACGATGAACGAGGGAATGCCGAGGTGGGCGATCCAGAAGCCCTGCCAGGCGCCGGCCGCCGCGCCGATCAGCAGCGCGGCCACCAGGGCCACGGGCCAGGGGAGGTGGTGCTTGACCATCATCACCGCGGCGGCCGCGCCGACGAAGGCGGCGAGCGAGCCGACCGAGAGGTCGATGTGGCCGGCGATGATGACGATCATCATGCCGATGGCCAGGATGAGGATGTAGCCGTTCTGCTGGATCAGGTTGGTGATGTTGAGCGGCTGGAGCAGGATGCCGTCGGTCCAGATCTGGAACAGCAGGACGATCAGGGCGAGCGCGACCAGCATGCCGTACTGGCGCATGTTGCCGCGCAGCGCGCGGACCACGGCGTCGGCGGCGGACGGGCGTGGGCCGGTCCGCGCGTCGGGCGCGGTCTCTGGGGTGGTCTGGATCTGGGCCATGCCTCACACCTGCTTGTCGGGTCGTGCCGCGCTCATGGTCATGAGCCGCATGAGGGATTCCTGGGTGGCGTCGGCGCGGAGCACCTCACCGGTGATCCGGCCCTCGGCCATGGTGTAGATCCGGTCGCACAGGCCCAGGAGTTCGGGGAGTTCGGAGGAGATGACGAGAACGGCCTTGCCCTGGGCGGCGAGTTCGGCGATGACGGTCGCCGATGTCGATGCCCCGGGTGGGTTCGTCGAGGATCAGCACCTCGGGCTCGGCGAAGATCCACTTGCTGAGGACGACCTTCTGCTGGTTGCCGCCGCTGAGGGTGCCGGTCCGGGTGAACACCGACGGAGCCTTGATGTTCATGGTCTTCCGGAAGGACTCGGCGACCCGGGTCTCGGCGTGCTCGTCGACCCAGCCCCGGCGGGCGACCTTGCCGAGGGCGCTGAGCGAGATGTTCCGGCTGATGTCGTCGATGAGGTTGAGGCCGAGCTGCTTGCGGTCCTCGGTGACGTAGGCGAGGCCGTGGCCGATCGCTTCCGGCACCGTCCCGGTGCGGATCTCCCGGCCGTGCAGCCGGACCCGGCCGCCGGTCCACTGCCCGTACGAGCGGCCGAAGACACTCATGGCCAGCTCGGTGCGGCCGGCGCCCATCAGGCCGGCGATGCCGACGATCTCGCCGCGGCGCACGGTCAGCGAGGCGCCGTCCACCACGGTGCGCTGGTGGTCGATCGGGTGCCGGACGCTCCAGTCCTCGATTTCGAGGGCGACCTCGCCGATCTCCGGGGAACGCTCGGGGTAGCGGTGTTCGAGGTCGCGGCCGACCATGCCGCGGATGATCCGGTCCTCGGAGATGCCCTCGGGACCGATCGCGATGGTCTCGATGGTCCGCCCGTCGCGCAGGACGGTGACCGCGTCGGCGACCCGGGTGATCTCGTTCAGCTTGTGCGAGATGATGATGCAGGAGATGCCCCGGGCCTTGAGGTCGAGGATCAGGTCGAGGAGTTTGCGGCTGTCCTCGTCGTTCAGGGCCGCCGTCGGCTCGTCCAGGATGAGCAGTTTGACGTCCTTGGCGAGCGCCTTGGCGATCTCGACCAGCTGCTGCTTGCCCACGCCGAGGTCGGCGATCCGGGTGTGCGGGCTCTCGTCGAGGCCGACCTGGCGCAGCAGATCGGCGGCGTGGGTCAGTGTCCGGTGCCAGTCGATGACGCCCCGCCTGGCGTGCTCGTTGCCGAGGAAGACGTTCTCGGCGATGGACAGGTACGGCACCAGCGCGAGCTCCTGGTGGATGATGGCGATGCCGCGCTGCTCGCTGGCCCGGATGTCCTTGAACCGGCAGGGTTCGCCCTCGAAGTGGATCTCGCCCTCGTAGCTGCCGTGCGGGTACACGCCGCTGAGCACCTTCATCAGGGTGGACTTGCCGGCGCCGTTCTCACCGCAGACGGCGTGCACCTCGCCGGCGGCGACCGTGAGGTTGACCTCGGAGAGGGCCTTGACGCCGGGGAAGGTCTTGCTGATCGACCGCATCTCCAGCACGGGTCGGGCCATGGGTGTGCTTCCGTATCGTTCGGGGCGGTGCGGTCCGGCCGGGTCTGCCGGGCACCGCACCGCCGGTTGGGCTCCGGGCCCGTCGGCCGGACCCCGGGGGCTACTTGAGCTGGTCGGCGGTGTACTGGCCGCTGTCGACCAGGACCTTCTGGTAGTTGTCCTTGTCGACGCTGACCGGCTGGAGCAACTGGGCCGGGACGGTCTTGGCACCGTTGTCGTACTGGGTGGTGTCGTTGACCTCGGGCTTGCCGCCGGTCAGCAGTGCGTCGCCCATCTGGACGGCGGCCTTGGCCAGCTGGCGGGTGTCCTTGTAGACGGTCTGGGTCTGCTCGCCGGCGATGATCGACTTCACCGAGGCCAGCTCGCCGTCCTGGCCGGTGACGACCGGCAGTGACTTGCCGGAGCCGTAGCCGACGCCCTTGAGCGAGGAGATGATGCCGATCGAGATGCCGTCGTAGGGCGAGAGCACGGCGTCGACCCGGGCGGCGGTGTAGGACTTGCTCAGCAGGTTGTCCATCCGGGACTGGGCGAGGCCGCCGTCCCAGCGCAGCGTGGCGGCCTGGTTGAAGGCGGTCTGGCCGCTCTGCACGACCAGCTTCTTCTCGTCGAGGTACGGCTTGAGCACGCTCATCGCGCCGTTGAAGAAGAAGGTGGCGTTGTTGTCGTCCGGCGAGCCGGCGAACAGCTCGATGTTGAACGGGCCCCTGCCGTCCTTGAGGCCGAGCTTGTCGACGATGTAACTGCCTTGCAGGACACCGACCTTGTAGTTGTCGAAGGTCGCGTAGTAGTCGACGTTCCCGGTGCCGCGGATCAGGCGGTCGTAGGAGATGACGGGGATGTGCGCGTCGGCGGCACGCTGCAGCACATTGGTGAGCGAGGAGCCGTCGATGGCGGCGATCACCAGGAGTCTGGCCCCCTTGGTGATCATGTTCTCGACCTGGGAGACCTGGTTCTCCACGACGTTGTCGCCGTACTGGAGGTCGGTCCGGTAGCCCTTGGCCTGGAACTCCTTGACCATGTTGGTGCCGTCGTTGATCCAGCGCTCCGAGGATTTGGTGGGCATCGCGATGCCGACCAGTCCGCCCTTGGCGTCGCCCTTGGCCGACCCGTCGCCGGCGCCGTTGGCGCTCTGGCCGCAGGCCGCCAGCGAGAGCGACAGGCCCACCGCGACGAGGCCAGCTGAAAGCTTCCGCACAGTTCCTCCAGTGATGATGTTCCGCGACCGGCGCAGAGCGACCCTGGCGGGCGACCGGGAGCGGTCGGTCGGGGTCGTCGGCCGCTCTCGGCCCCCCGCGCTGTGGAGCGGTGGGACCGGGATGGCCCTGGCCTGGCGTGACATGAGTGTTAACGCTCACAAGAGCGGCGTCAAGAGGCGTGGGAGCACCGTCGGACCCTCCGGGGCACCGAGTGCTGGTCCGGCCCCGGTTGCGCACCACCGGAGCGGGAAGGCCCTGGTGGCTCCGGTGTGAAGAATCGGCGAACCATGGGGAGATGTCCGGGCCGAGCGGTGACGTACCCCTTCCTCGCGGCAGGGCGGCCCCGTGGCCCCGTGGCCCCGTCGCGGTGCCGGTGGTCCGGGTCCTCGCCGCCGTGGAAGGGGCGGGAGGGAGAACTCGGCGGAACCGGCGCCCGCCGCCGGCCCGAAGTGCTGGTATCAAGAGAAACCGCTGGTTGGAACCGAGGGTGACGGATTGGCCTGGACCTGGTCGCGTACTGTGGTCCCAGCCGAGGATGGGGACTGCGCGTGGGAACCGAGAGCACTGGGGCGGAGCATCGCCAGCCCGTGATGGCGGACGTGGCGAAGCTGGCGGGGGTGTCCCACCAGACGGTCTCCCGGGTGCTCAACGGAGCCCCGCACGTCCGGCCCGACACCCGGGACCGGGTGCTGGCGGCCATACGGGAGCTGGACTACCGGCCCAACTCCGCCGCCCGCGCGCTGGTCACCCGGCGCTCGCAGACCCTCGGGGTGGTGAGCTTCGACTCCACCCTGTACGGCCCCGCGTCGATGCTGGACGGCATCGAGCGGGCCGCGCGCAGCGCCGGGTACTTCGTCAGCGTGACGAGCCTGCGCTCCCTGGACGGCCGTTCGGTCCAGGAGGCCGTCGACAGGCTGCGCGACCAGGGGGTGGAAGGCGTCGTCGTGATCGCGCCGCAGATCTCCGCCGTCAGCGCGGTCGCCAGGCTCTCCAGCTCCGTGCCGCTGGTCGCGGTCGGTTCGGGCAACCAGACCCAGGTGCCGATGGTGTCGGTGGGCAACCGCGCGGGCGCCGAGGCGGCCACCGGGTACCTGCTCGACCTGGGGCACCGGACCGTGCACCACCTGGCGGGACCGGCCAACTGGCTGGAGAGCCAGGACCGTGAGGACGGCTGGCGCCGGACACTGGAGTCGGCCGGCGCGCCGGTGCCGGTGGTGGAGCGCGGTGACTGGAGTGCCCGCTCGGGCTACCAGGCGGGGCTGCGGATGGCCGAACTGCGTGACGTCACGGCGGTCTTCTGTGCCAACGACCACATGGCCCTCGGGGTGCTGCGCGCCCTGCACGAGCTCGGCCGGTCGGTGCCGGGGGACATCAGTGTGGTCGGCTTCGACGACATCCCGGAGGCCGCCTACTTCATCCCGCCGCTGACCACGGTGCGGCAGGATTTCGGCGAACTCGGCCGCAGGGCCCTGGAACTGCTCGTCGAGGAGCTGGCGGGCGTGGCGCACGCCAGTGCCCATGTGCGGATCTCCCCGGAGATGGTGCTGCGGCGCAGCGCGGGACCGGCCGTCCGCCGTTGAGCCGGTAGTCGCTCCGCGGGATCCCTGGGGCCCGGGCCGGGTTCCGCCCGGTCCGGGCCCCGCGCAGTTGTCTTGACATGGTGATTGTGAGCGCTAACAATCAATGTGAGCGTTACCAGGACGCCCTTCCCGCTCCGTCGGCCGGGCCACCGAATCCCGCTTCCGTGTGCCCGGCCGACGGCTTCGCGTTCCGCCATTCTTGAGGGAGAAGCAAGTGACAGTGACCCCTGCCGCCCACGACACCGACCGGTACGTCATCGGCGTCGACTTCGGCACCCTCTCCGGCCGCGCCGTGGTGGTCCGGGTCCGGGACGGCGAGGAGCTGGGCACCGCCGTCCACGACTACCCGCACGCCGTGATCGAGCGCGAACTCCCCGGCACCGGCCGGCCGCTCCCGCCGGACTGGGCGCTCCAGCACCCGGCGGACTGGCGCGAGGTGCTGAGCGTGGCCGTCCCGGCAGCGCTCGCCGCCGCCGGCGTCGATCCCGCCCGGGTCATCGGTATCGCCACCGACTTCACCGCCTGCACCGTCCTGCCGGTGCGCGCCGACGGCACCCCGCTGGCCGAGACGACCGCCTGGTCGTCCCGGCCGCACGCCTGGCCCAAGCTGTGGAAGCACCACGCGGCGCAGCCCCAGGCGGACCGGATCAACGCCCTGGCCCACGCCCGCGGCGAGAAGTGGATCGCGCGCTACGGCGGGCGGATCTCCGCCGAGTGGCAGTACGCCAAGGCGCTCCAGGTCCTGGAGGAGGATCCGGCTGTCTACGCGGCCTGCGAGCGCTGGATCGAGGCCGCCGACTGGATCGTCTGGCAGCTCACCGGCGCCGAGTCCCGCAACGCCTGCACCGCCGGCTACAAGGGCATCCACCAGGACGGCGCCTACCCGACCGAGGACTACCTCGCGGCGCTCCACCCGGAGTTCGCCGACTTCGCCCGCACCCGCCTGGAGCACCCGCTCGCCCCGCTCGGCTCCCGGGTCGGCTCACTGACCGCCGAGGCCGCCGCCCGGACCGGCCTGCCGGAGGGCATCGCGGTGGCCGCCGGCAACGTCGACGCGCACGTCGCCGCACCGGCCGCCCGGGCCGTCGACAACGGCCGGCTCCTCGCCATCATGGGCACCTCCACCTGCCACGTGGTCAACGGCGCCGTGCTCGCCGAGGTCCCCGGCATCTGCGGCGTCGTCGACGGCGGCATCGTCGACGGCGCGTACGGCTACGAGGCCGGCCAGAGCGCCGTCGGCGACATCTTCGCCTGGTGGCTGCGCCAGGGCGTCCCCGCCGACTACCTGGCCGAGGCCGAGGCGAACGGCGAGGACCTGCACGGGCTGCTCACCCGCAAGGCCGCCGCCCAACCCGTGGGCGCCCACGGCCTGGTGTCGCTCGACTGGATGAACGGCAACCGCTCCACCCTGGTCGACCACCACCTGTCCGGCGTCATCGCCGGCCTCACCCTCGCCACCCGCCCCGAGGAGATCTACCGGGCCCTGCTGGAGGCCACGGCCTTCGGCACCAGGGTCATCGTCGAGGCGCTGGAGCAGGGCGGCGTTCCCGTCACCGAGTTCATCGTCACCGGTGGGCTGAAGAAGAACGCCCTGCTGATGCAGATCTACGCCGACGTGCTGCGCCGACCGGTCTCGGTCGCCGAGTCCGAGCAGGGCCCGGCGCTGGGCTCGGCCATCCACGCCGCCGTCGCCGCCGGGGCCCACCCGGACGTCCGGACCGCGGCAGCCGCCATGGGCCGGGTGCACCGCGATGCCTACCGGCCGGACCGGGCCGCCGCCGACACCTACGACCGGCTGTTCGCCGAGTACCGGGCCCTGCACGACCACTTCGGCCGCGGCGCCGACAAGCTCCTGCACCGTCTGCGCGACATCCGCAACGCCGCCCTCACCGCACCGAGCGAGGCATCGTGACCACGACCGTCGACCTGATCCGCCGGCAGGTCAGCGACCTCCACCAGGAACTCGTCCGCTACGACCTGGTGGTGTGGACGGCGGGCAACGTCTCCGCCCGCGTCCCCGGCGAGGACCTGCTCGTCATCAAGCCGAGCGGCGTCTCCTACGAGGAGTTGTCGCCCCAGAAGATGATCCTCTGCGACCTCGACGGGAACGTCGTCGAGGGCGACCACGCGCCCTCCTCCGACACCGCCGCGCACGCCTACGTCTACCGCCACCTGCCCGAGGTCGGGGGAGTGGTGCACACCCACTCCACCTATGCCTGTGCCTGGGCCGCCCGCGGTGAGGCCGTCCCCTGCGTCCTCACCGCGATGGCCGACGAGTTCGGCGCCGAGATCCCGGTCGGCCCGTTCGCGCTGATCGGCGACGACTCCATCGGCCGGGGCATCGTCGACACTCTCACGGGCCACCGCTCACCGGCCGTCCTGATGCAGAACCACGGTGTCTTCACCATCGGCAAGGACGCCCGGGCCGCCGTGAAGGCCGCCGTGATGTGCGAGGACGTGGCCCGCACCGTCCACCTGTCCCGTCAGCTCGGTGAGCCCCTGCCGATCGCGCAGGCGGACATCGACAGTCTCAACTTCCGTTACCAGAACGTCTACGGCCAGCCCCAGGCCCGGTGAGGAGCCACCCCATGAAGAAGCCACTGGAGGGCCGTCAGGTCTGGTTCCTGACCGGCAGCCAGGGTCTCTACGGCGAGGACACGCTGCGCCAGGTGGCCGAGCAGTCCCGGCGGATCGCCGAAACCCTGGACCGTGACTGCGCCGTACCGGTCGAGATCGTCTGGAAGCCCGTCCTCACCGACGCGAGTGCCATCCGCCGGATCTGCCTGGACGCCAACGCCGCGGACGACTGCCTCGGGCTGATCGCCTGGATGCACACCTTCTCCCCGGCGAAGATGTGGATCGCCGGCCTGGACGCGCTGCGCAAGCCGTTGCTCCACCTGCACACCCAGGCCAACGTCGACCTGCCGTGGAGCTCCATCGACATGGACTTCATGAACCTGAACCAGGCGGCCCACGGCGACCGCGAGTTCGGCTACATCCAGTCGCGCCTCGGCATCGCCCGCAAGACCGTCGCCGGACACGCCGCCGACCCGTCCGTGGCCGCCCGGATCGGCACCTGGGCGCGCGCCGCCGCCGGCCGCGCCGAACTGAGCGACCTGAAGCTCGCCCGCTTCGGCGACAACATGCGCGACGTCGCCGTCACCGAGGGCGACAAGGTCGAGGCCCAGCTCCGCTTCGGGGTCTCCGTCAACACCTACGGCGTCAACGACCTGGTCGCCGCGGTGGACGCGGCGGACGAGGCGGACGTCACCGAGCTGGTCGAGGAGTACGAGGACAGCTACCGCCTCGCGCCCGCGCTGCGGACCGGAGCGGAGCGTCATGCGTCGTTGCGGTACGCGGCACGCATCGAGCTCGGCCTCCGAGGCTTCCTCGAACAGGGTGGCTTCAAGGCCTTCACCACCAACTTCGAGGACCTCGGCGGTCTGCGCCAGCTGCCCGGCCTCGCGGTGCAGCGGCTGATGGCCGACGGCTACGGATTCGGCGGCGAGGGCGACTGGAAGACCGCCGCCCTGCTGCGCACCCTCAAGGTCACCGCCGCCGGGCTTCCCGGCGGCACCTCCTTCATGGAGGACTACACCTACCACCTGGAGTTCGGCAGCGAGCTGATCCTCGGCGCGCACATGCTGGAGGTCTGCCCGAGCATCGCCGCCGGTACCCCCTCCTGCGAGATCCACCCGCTCGCCATCGGCGGGCGGGAGGACCCGGTCCGCCTGGTCTTCGACGCCGAGCCCGGTCCGGCCGTGGTGGTGGGCCTCGCGGACCTGGGCGACCGCTTCCGGCTGGTGGCCAACGAGATCGATGTCGTCCCCGCACCGGAGCCGCTGCCCAACCTGCCTGTCGCCCGCGCGGTCTGGACGCCGCGCCCGGACCTGCACACCTCCGCCGAGGCCTGGCTGACGGCCGGCGGGCCGCACCACACCGTGCTCTCCGGCGCGGTCGGCAGCGAGGAACTGGACGACCTCGCCGAGATGCTCGGGGTGGAACTCCTGGTGATCGACGACGACACGACCGTCCGCCGGTTCACCAAGGAGCTGCGCTGGAACCAGGCCTACCACCGCCTGTCCCAGGGGCTGTGACCCCGCGCGAGAGCGCCCGCTTCCGCCTGCGCCGCACCGGCGACCACCTGCGGGTGAGCACCGACAGCCCGCACCCGTGGCAGCCGCGGATCGGCGGCCCGGACGGCGCCCTGCACCTCAGCCCGGCCGGTACCCACGAGGCCGAGCTGCCCTGCCCGGCCTGAGCGGGCGCGGGAGCGGGAGCGAGCCGGGCCGGGCCGTGCGATCCGCACGGCCCGGCCGTGGCACCGTCAGCGGGCGCCGAGGAGGTGTTCGAGGGACAGCTGGTCGAGCTGCTCGAAGGCCATGCCGCGGCGGGCGGCGGCTTCGACGTCGAACTCCTGCTGCTTCGACGTCGAACTCCTCGAAGGCGGAGGGGTCCGCGAGCAGTCCGGTGAGCCCGTCCGACGCCGTGGGGAGGGCGAGCTCGGGCAGGCGGGAGGCGGCGAGCGCGGCCCGCACCTCGGGGTCGGCCCGGAAGGCGCGGGAACGCTCGGCCAGCAGCAGGTAGTTGCGCATGCAGCCGGCGGCGGAGGCCCAGACCCCGTCGGAGTCCTCGGTGCGCGGCGGCTTGAAGTCGAAGTGCTTCGGGCCGTCGTAGCCGGCCGACTCCAGGAGGTCGACCAGCCAGAAGGCCTGCCGGAGGTCTCCCGCGCCGAAGCGCAGGTCCTGGTCGTACTTGATGCCGGACTGGCCGTTGAGGTCGATGTGGAACAGCTTGCCGTGCCACAGGGCCTGGGCGATGCCGTGCGGGAAGTTGAGGCCGGCCATCTGCTCGTGGCCGACCTCCGGGTTGACGCCGACCCGCTCGGGGCGCTCCAGGGCGTTGATGAACGCCAGGGCGTGGCCGACCGTGGGCAGCAGGATGTCGCCGCGCGGCTCGTTGGGCTTGGGCTCGATCGCGAACCGCAGGTCGTAGCCCTGCTGTTCGACGTACTCGCCCAGCAGGTCGAAGGCCTCCTTCAGCCGGTCGAGCGCGGTGCGCACGTCCTTGGCCGCGCCGGACTCGGCGCCCTCGCGCCCGCCCCAGGCGACGTAGACCGAGGCACCGAGCTCGGCCGCCAGGTCGATGTTGCGGATCGTCTTGCGCAGCGCGTAGCGGCGTACGTCGCGGTCGTTGGCGGTGAAGGCGCCGTCCTTGAAGACCGGGTGGGTGAAGAGGTTGGTGGTCGCCATCGGGACCTTCAGCCCGGCGTCGTCCAGTGCGGCGCGGAAGCGCTTGACGGCCTGCTCGCGCGTGGCGTCGCCCGCGCCGAAGGGGATCAGGTCGTCGTCGTGGAAGGTGACGCCGTAGGCGCCGAGTTCGGCCAGTCGCCGCACGGTCTCGACCGGGTCGAGGGCGGGGCGGGTCGCGTCGCCGAAGGGGTCGCGCCCCTGCCAGCCGACGGTCCACAGGCCGAAGGTGAACTTGTGCGCGGGGGTGGGGGAGAGGGTGTCGCTGGACATGGAGCGGCTCCGGATCGGTGCGGAGGGGTGTTTGTCATGACTCTCAACAAATTAGTATGCCGGGACGTCAGAAGGAACCCCATCGGAGGAACGCATGGCTGAACAGCGTGTGGTGATCGGCGTCGACAGCTCGACCCAGGCCACCAAGGCCCTCGCCGTCGACATCGACTCGGGCACGGTCCTGGGCGAGGGCCGCGCCCCGCACACCGTCAGCGAGGGAGCCGGCCGGGAGAGCGATCCCGAGCAGTGGTGGCGGGCGTTCGAGGAGGCCGTCCTGCGGACGGGCTGGGCCGAACGCGCGGCCGCCGTCTCGATCGGCGGCCAGCAGCACGGCCTGGTCACCCTGGACGAGGCCGGCGAGCCGGTCCGCCCGGCGCTGCTGTGGAACGACGTCCGGTCCGCCCCCCAGGCCGCCGAGCTGCGGGCCGGGATCGGTCCGGCGGAGATCGCCCGGCGCACCGGCAGCCTGCCGACCGCCGCCTTCACCGCCCCCAAGTGGGCCTGGCTGCGCGCCAACGAGCCCGCTGCGGCCGAACGCGTGGCCGCAGTCCGCCTCCCGCACGACTTCCTGACCGAGCGGCTGACCGGGGAGGCGGTGACCGACCGCGGCGACGCCTCGGGCACCGGCTGGTGGGGACCGGACGGCTACGACAAGGACGTCCTCCACCGCATCGGCCTCGACGAGGCCCTGCTGCCGCAGGTCCTCGCGCCGGGCGCGCGGGCGGGCACGGTCCGCCCGGGGACGGCACTGCGCGAGGGGGCACTGGTCGCCGCCGGAACCGGCGACAACATGGCCGCCGCCCTCGGCCTGGGCCTGCGGCCCGGGCAACCCGTGCTCAGCCTCGGCACCTCCGGGACGGTCTACGCCGTCGGCCGGATCCGGCCGGTGGACCCGAGCGGAACGGTCGCGGGCTTCGCCGACGCCCTCGGCGGCTGGCTGCCGCTCGCCTGCACGCTGAACTGCACCCTCGCCGTCGACCGCTTCGCCGCGCTCCTCGGACGCGGGCGCGAGGAGGTCGAGCACGGCGGCTCCGTGGTGGTGCTGCCCTACCTGGACGGCGAGCGCACCCCCGACCTCCCCGGTGCCTCCGGTCTGGTCCACGGGCTGCGCCACGACACCACCCCGGGGCAGCTGCTCCAGGCCGCCTACGACGGCGCCGCCCATGCCCTGCTCACCGCCCTGGACGACGTGCTGCGCGCCGGCGGCACGGACCGGGCGGGCGAGGAGCCGCTGCTGCTGATCGGCGGCGGCGCCCGGGGCCGGGCCTGGCAGCGGACCGTGCTGCGCCTCTCGGGCCGGGCGGTCCGGGTGCCCGAGGCGCGGGAGCTGGTCGCGCTGGGTGCCGCCGCCCAGGCCGCCGCGCTGCTCACCGGCGAGTCGGCCGACGCCGTCGCACGCCGCTGGGGGAGCGGCCGAGGGCCGGACGCTGGAGCCCGTGGCGAAGGACGGCGACGCGCTCGAACGGATCAGCGATACCCTGCGTCGGGCCGGAGCTTTGCAGGGCGAGCCGGCCGGGGACCGGTAGGAGGAGCGGCGCGTGACGGCGGTCGGCAGTGCGATCAGGAGCCAGGACAACGGGCCCGCTTCGCTGCAGGACATGCGTCGGCGCAACCTCGCGCTCGTCCTCGGCGCGGCCGCCGAGCACAGCCCGCTCTCCCGCGCGGACGTCGCCGGGCGTGTCGGGCTGACCAGGGCGGCCGTCTCCTCCCTGGTCGACGAGCTGATCGGCCGGGGTGCGCTGACCGAGGCGGCGGCCACCGCCAGCGGGCGGGTCGGCCGACCCGGGCGGGCGCTGACCGTCAGTGACCACGGCCCGGCGGGGCTCGGCCTGGAGATCGGCGTCACCCACCTCGGCGCCTGCGTGGTGGACCTGCGTGGCGAGCCGCGGGTGTGGCGCAGGGTGGACCAGGCCAACGCGGGCCGGCCCGCCGGGCAGGTGCTCGCGGAGGCCGCCGCGCTGGCCGCCGAGGCGCAGGCCGAGGCCGAGGCCCTCGGGCTGCGGGTCGAGGGCCGCGTGCTGGCCGTGCCCGGGGTGGTGCCGAACGGACCGGCCGGGCTGGTGGAGCGCGCGCCCAACCTCGGCTGGTGCGGCGTCCGGCTCGCCGACCACTGGCCCGACCCGGAGACCGTGCCCGAGCCGGAGAACGAGGCCGACCTCGGCGCGCTGGCCGAGCTCTGGAACGCCGAACCGGCCGAGACCTTCGTGCACGTCTCGGCCGAAGCCGGCATCGGGGCCGCCCTGGTGATCGAGGGGCGGCTGTTCCGGGGTGCCCGCGGCTTCGCCGGCGAACTCGGCCACATCCCCGTCCACCCGGACGGCCCCGACTGCGTCTGCGGCGCCCGGGGCTGCCTGGAGCAGTACGCGGGCCAGGAGGCCGTGCTGCGCGCGGCCGGTCTCGCTCAGCCCGGCGCGGGCGGTCCCGCTCAGCACCTGTCTCTTATACACATCTGAGATGTGTATAAGAGACAGGTCTGGTCCTCGGCGGCGCCTACGCCGAGCTCGCCGACTGGCTGCTCCCGTCCGTACGCGCCGAGTTGGCGGCCCGGGTCACCGTGCGGCCCTGGGACCCGGAGGCGCTGCGTCCGTCCGGCCTGGGGCGGCGCGGACCGCTGCTGGGCGCGGCGCTGACGACGGTCCGTCGGATCATGGCGGACCCGACCCTGCTGCCCGTCGGCTGACCCGGGACCGGGCTGCGACGCCGGGGCACCGCCCCCCGGACCCGAGGCGACGGGCGCGGGGGCCGGAGGNTGGACCGCGCGGGGCGGGCCCTGGGTCTCGCCCTCACGTCGGCCGTGCAGCTCGTCGATCCGGACGGTCTGGTCCTCGGCGGCGCCTACGCCGAGCTCGCCGACTGGCTGCTCCCGTCCGTACGCGCCGAGTTGGCGGCCCGGGTCACCGTGCGGCCCTGGGACCCGGAGGCGCTGCGTCCGTCCGGCCTGGGGCGGCGCGGACCGCTGCTGGGCGCGGCGCTGACGACGGTCCGTCGGATCATGGCGGACCCGACCCTGCTGCCCGTCGGCTGACCCGGGACCGGGCTGCGACGCCGGGGCACCGCCCCCCGGACCCGAGGCGACGGGCGCGGGGGCCGGAGGCCGGGCCCGGGTCAGTCGTGCTCGACCACGACCATCGCGTGCCCGTCCCCGGTGGTGCCCCGTACGGGCCGCCGCGGGTGCGGTGGAGCGCCTCCCGGGCGGCGCCGTCGACCCGCTCGGCGACGACACCTTCCTCGACCCGGCCCCCCGCGCCCTGGAGCACGGCGGAGGCGGCACCGGCTGGAGCCTCGCCTGGGTCGCCGCGCTCGCCGCCCGCCTGGGCGACGGCCCGCTCGCCGGACACGCCGTCGAGCGTCTGCTCGCCACCTCGATCGCGCCCAACCTGCTCGACCTGCACCCTCCGCGGCTCTTCCAGATCGACGGCAACTTCGGCATCACCGCCGCCATCGCCGAGACCCTGCTGCAGAGCCACAACGGCATCCTGCGCCTGCTGCCCGCACTGCCGCCGTCCTGGCCGGACGGCGACCGTGGCCTGCTGCGCTGCGCCGCCGGGCTCCCGCGCCGACCGCACCGACGGGCCGCACCGACAGGCCGCGCGAGACCCTTCGCGAAGCCGTCCGCCCGTGCACCGCCGGTCAGAAGATGGACCAGCCGGTGTGGGTGGTGAGCGCGTCGAGCGCGGTGATGCCCGCGATCGAGTTGCCGTGGCCGTCGAGAGCCGGACCCCAGGTGCAGAGCGTTCCGCGCCCCGGGATGACGGCCAGGATGCCCCCGCCGATGCCGCTCTTGGCGGGCAGGCCGACGCGGTGGGCGAACTCGCCCGCGGCGTCGTAGGTGCCGCCGATCAGCATGACGGCGTTGACGCGCTTCGCCTCGCTGCGGGTGAGCAGCCGGGTGCCGTCGGCCCGTAGGCCGTGCCGGGCCAGGAACCCCGCGGCCAGGGCGAGGTCCCGGCAGCTCATGCTGAGGGCGCACTGCCAGAAGTAGTGGTCGAGGACGTCCGGGACGGGGTTGTCGAGGCGGCCGTGGTCGGCCAGCAGGTGGGCGAGGGCCGCGTTGCGGTGTCCGTGGTGGCTCTCGCTCCAGGCGACCTGGGCGTCGAAGTCGATGCGGGGATTGCCGCTCTCGGTGCGGAGGAACTCGCGCAGGGTTCCCCGGGAGTCCCCGGTGAGGGTGAGCAGCCGGTCGGTGATCACCAGCGCGCCGGCGTTGACGAAGGGGTTGCGCGGGATCGCGTTCTCCCGCTCCAGCTGGGCGAGGGAGTTGAAGGGTGACCCGGAGGGCTCCTTCCCGACCCGGGTCCACAGCGAGTCGCCGTCGGCGGCCAGGACCAGGGCGAGGGTGAACACTTTGGAGATGGACTGGATGGAGAACGGGACCTGCCAGTCCCCGGTGCCGCGTGACGGTTTGCGGGTGGCGGTGTCCGCGATCGCGAGGCCGAACCGGCGGGGGTCGACGGCGGCGAGAGCCGGGATGTACTGGGCGACGGTTCCCTCGGCCAGGACGGGGCGGACCGCGCGGTTGATGTGTTCGAACAGGTTCTCGTAGTCCATGCCGGCCCCCCTCCGCGGGCGGGACGCCGTTGTCCGGCCCGGCATCAGCATGCGCCGGGGTGAGCGCGAGGGGAAGAGCACGGCCAGGAGGGGAGGCCGGGCCACGGAGGGGCGTGACCCGGCCCGCACGGCCGGTTGCCTCGCCGGCGGGTGTCAGCCGAGGGCCGGGTAGTCGGTGTAGCCGGTCTCGCCGCCGACGTACATCAGGTGTGCGTCCCGGATCGGGTTGAGCGGTGCGCCGGTCCGCAGCCGGGTGACCAGGTCGGGGTTGGCCAGGAAGGCGCGGCCGAGGGAGACGAGGTCGGCACCCGCGTCCAGCAGGCGCTCGGCGGCGGCCCGGCCGCCGTCGGCGGGCAGGGGGCCGGGCCAGGGGAGGGCCGGGTTCGCGATCAGCGGGCCGGACCAGGCGTCGCGCAGGGTGCGGAAGAGCGGCTGGTCCGGGTCGGCGAAGACGACGTGCAGATAGGCCGGACGGAGGTCGTCGAGGGCGTGGAGGAGCGCCGGGTAGACCTCGTCGACGTCGTCCTCCGTCATGGAGTTGGCGGTGACGCCGGGGGCGATCCGCACGCCGACCCGTTCGGCGCCGATCGCCTCGGCGACCGCGCGGACCACCTCGACGGTGAGCCGGATCCGGTTGGCGACCGACCCGCCGTAGCCGTCGGTGCGGTGGTTGGTGTGGCGGGAGAGGAACTGGTGGAGCAGGTACCCGTTCGCGGCGTGGACCTCGACGCCCGCGAAGCCGGCGGCCACCGCCCGGCGCGCGGCGGCGGCGAAGTCGGCCACGGTGTCCCGGATCTCCTGCTCGGTCATCTCGCGCGGCACGACATTCTCGCGGTGGCCGGACGGGGTGACGATCGTGCCGGGCAGCGGCACCGGCGACGGGGCGACCGGGTGGTGCCCGCTGGTCTCGGGGTGGCCGACCCGGCCGCCGTGCTGCAGCTGGAGGAACATCTGCCCACCCGCCGCCCGGACGGCGTCGGTCACGCGGCGCCACCCGGCCACGTGCGACTGGTCGTGGATCGCCGGGATGTTGGGGTAGGTGGCGCCCACCGCATTGGGGGTGGTGGCCTCCGCGATGATCAGTCCGGCCGACGCGCGCTGGGCGTAGTACGTGGCCATGATCGGGTCCGGTACGCCGTCGGCGCCCGCGCGGTTGCGGGTCATCGGTGCCATCACCAGGCGGTTGGCCAGCGGCAGGGTGCCGAGGCGGGTGGGCCGGAACAGCGGGGAGTCCGTGCCGGTGGCCTCGGTGGCCTGGGACGGGCGGGCTGCGGTGTCCGTGCTCATGAGGGTGCTCCTTCGTGCTCCGTGGTGCTGCCGACCGGTTCCTCCCGCCGACTGATCGAACGATCCCGCGACCCGCTTCGGGTCCGCTGACGGTTCGCTGACGGTCGTCCTGGAGCGGTCCGGAAG
>NZ_JZWY01000550.1:0-2996 GCF_000966955.1 Streptomyces sp. NRRL S-495 | reverse complement strand
CTGCGGGAGTTCGCCTGACGCGGAGCTCGGTGGTCGTGACGTCCCGCCGACCGGTCCGCCCCGTCCGACACGTGCGAAGCCCTCGAAGCGTTCGAAGTACGTTCGGGGCGCGTCAGGAATTCGTCAACGGATGCTTCGCATCCAGGAGTTGGCCGTTAGCGTGCCGGTGATCATTCGTACGGGGCTGATGGGGGAGCGGTGGCGGACAGGTTCAGGGTCGACGCGGGAGAGCTGGGCCAGGTGTCGCAGGAGCTGCGCGAGGCGACCGGCAGCATGGCCGGCGCGATGCACGCGCTCGACAAGGCCTCGCCGCAGGTGGCGGGGCACCTGGCGCTGGACGGCGCGTGCGCGCACTTCGGCGGTGAATGGAAGTTCGGGCTCAAGCAGTTGAACGAGACGCTGCACGCCATCGGTGCGGGCCTGGACGCCACGGCCAAGGCGTACCGGGACACCGATGCGGTGATCCAGGGCACGCTGACCGGCAGGGCGGCCGCCTGATGGCGGGCCCGGGGTTCCCCGGTTGGGGACCGAAGGTAGAGCGGGACGGCTTCCCCGCCCTGGGCTTCGACCCCGCGCCGGGCAGCCTGAGCGGTGTCGACACGCTGGTGAAGGATCTCCGGCTGGCGGCCAAGGAGTTGAACGACGCGCGCGGCAGCGTGCAGCGGGCCTCGCGCAACGGGCAGGCCTGGCAGGGGGAGGCGGCGGACGCCTTCTCGGCCCGGATCGCCAAGCTCCCGGGGCAGTTGGACACGGCGCACGCCTCGTTCTCGTCCGCCGCCGCGACGATGGCCGGGTGGCGGGAACAGCTCGCCGGCATGCAGCTCCGGGCCGACGACCAGGAGGCCCGGGCGAAGACCGCCAAGGCCAAGCGGCAGAAGGCCGCGGACGACCCGGACCTCGACCTCGGCGGACTCTGGTTCCAGGACGGACAGCAGGCCGAGGAGGCCACGGCGAAACTCCGGTCGGCGCAGGCCCGCCTGAAGACCGCCGACGCCGAGCTGGACGCGGTCCTCGCGCAGGCGGAGGAGCTGCGGGCCGAGCACGACCGCCTGGCCCAGGAGGCGGCGCGCGCGGTCGGCAAGGCCGGTGACGCGGCACCCGACGGACCCGGCTGGTTCGGCCGGCTGATGGACGGGGTCAAGCAGCTCGCCGCGGCGCACATCCAGCTCGCCAAGGACGCGGCGCAATGGGTCAAGGACCACGCCAACGCGATCGCCGCTGTCGGCGATCTGCTGTCCAACGCCAGCACCCTGGTCGGCCTCGCCGCGATCGGGGTCGCGGCGGCCGGGGTGTTCTTCCCGCCGCTGGAGGTGGTCGCGGGTGGGCTCGGCGCGGTGTCGATGGGCCTCTCCGGGGCGGCCCTGGGAGCGCACGCGGTCGCGAAGGTGGCCGGTGCGGACGTGCCGCCGCTGAGCCTCGCGGTGGATGTGATGGGCGTCGTCCCGGTGATCGGCACGGTCGGCAAGACCGGGAAGCTGGCGGCCTCGCTGTTCGCCCGCGAGGCGGTCGGCAACGGCGTCAGCCTGGGCGGGACGGGCATCACCCTGGACGGCTGGTCCAAGGACGCTGGGGGCCTCCAGCAGTTCCTCCCGCGCGGCGGCCGCCAGTGGGGCGAACTGCTGCTGCCCGGGGGGCCGTTGATCGTCGGCCTGGGGAACGCCTGGCAGGACGGTTCGCAGAAGGACAAGGCAGCGGCAGGCAAGGGGAATTGAGAGCATGG
The DNA here is from genome assembly GCF_000966955.1 of Streptomyces sp. NRRL S-495. NCBI lineage: Bacteria > Bacillati > Actinomycetota > Actinomycetes > Kitasatosporales > Streptomycetaceae > Streptomyces > Streptomyces sp. NRRL S-495. Next base: position 1,276 of record NZ_JZWY01000550.1, on the reverse strand, counting down.
ACCTGAACGCGGCGGCCCTGCTGCTGGACGGCCGGCCGAAGGTGGACCGGCCCGTCAACCTCTTCTCCTTCGGCGAAGCCGAGATGCGCTGGCTCTGCTGGCTCTACGGCTACCGCCTGGAGCACTTCAAGCAGTTCTCCGACCGCCTCGGGAGCGCCCGGGTGCGGGCGGTGCTCGACCCGGACCCGCGGGCGGTCGCCCGGGCGGACTGGATGCGCCGCCCGGACCTGCGGCCGGGCGTCCCCTCGCCCGTGCCGTGGGGCCCGCCGCGGCCCGGCGGGCCGGTGGTGTGGACGCCGCCGGGCTGGCCACCGGGCCTGGGGCCGGTGCGGCCCGCGCCGGACCGGATGCCGACGGCCTCGGTGGCGGAGATCGAGGCGCGGCCCGGCCCTCGGGCCCTGCTCGGCCTCGGTGTCGCCCTCACCCTCGCGGCGCTGGTGCTCCTCTGGTCGCTGCCCGTGGCCGGCGCCGTCCTGCTGGTGCTCGGCGCGGCCTGCCTGCTCGGCGTGCGCCCGTACGCCCGCCACCGGGACCGGCTGCTGGAACGGGCCCGCGCGCACCGGCCGATCTACCCCGACGGGGGAGCGGCGGTCCCGCCGCCCGGACCGCCGCCGGCCGACCCGAACCGTCGAGGGGAGCAGCGGTGAACCAGGACATCGGCACCGTGGAGTTCGACGTCCCGGCGGTCTTCGAGGAGTTCCGCGCCACCGACGACCCCGAGGAGGCGTACGAACTGGTGCTGGACCGGCTCGGCGGGCGGGCCGCCGAACTCGGCACCGACCGGCGCCGGGCGCTGACCGACCTCCACCTGACCGGCTCGGCGGCGCTGAGCGGACTCGACACGATCTGGTCGGGCACCTGCGTCGGCACCCTCGACGGCCGGCTCTCCACGGCGACGCTCACCGTCGCCCAACTGGAGACCGCCGACCCCGCACCGCAGGAGGCGGTGGCCGCCGCCCTGGCCGAGATCATCGCCCCGGCGCCGGAAACCGCCGGCGGACGCGGGCCCCGGCGGCTCGTACGCCGCTTCGAAGCACCGGCCGGCCCGGTCCTCGTCGCCCTGGAGCAGACCCCGGGCTGGCAGCTCGGCGGCGGACGGAGCGTCCCGCTGCTCTCCGCCAAGGCCCACCTGCCGCTGCCGCCTCCCCTCACGGGGGTCCTGCTCGTCGAACTGACCACTCCGGACGTGGACCACTGGGCGGACGGCTATGCGCCGCTGCTGGTCGCCGTCCTGCGCAGTGTCCGCTTCGGGTCGGCGGGCGCGGGAGACACCCTT
>NZ_JZWY01000549.1:0-12817 GCF_000966955.1 Streptomyces sp. NRRL S-495 | reverse complement strand
GTCGCGGGCGAGGGCGCCGGGGCGGGCGAGTTCGACGATGACGGTGACGGCGCCGAGGACGATTCCGGCGGCGAGCCAGCCGGCCAGGACGTCGGTGGTCCAGTGGACACCGAGGAAGACCCGGGAGGCGCTGATCGCGAGGACGGTCAGTGCGGCGGTCGTGCAGGCGGTGCTCCGGCCGGCATGGCGGGCCCGGGGCCAGATCAGGCCGACCAGTACCGCACAGGTGATCACGGAGGCCATCGCGTGCCCGGAGGGGAAGGCGGGACCGTCGGCGTGCGCGACCGGGTCGGAGAAGGCCGGACGGTGGCGGCCGAAGGAGAGCTTCAGCATCCACTGGCCGCCCCAGCCGATCAGGGTCTGGGCGGCCACCCAGCCGGCCAGGGTCCGGGCGCCGATCAGCCAGAGCCAGAGCGCGACGGCGCCGAGGACGCTGCGCATGGTGATCGTCCCGCCGATGTCGGAGAACATCTGCACCGAGGCGGTCCACACGGTGTGATCGGCCGCGTAGCGGTGCAGATCGCCGGTGAGCTCGCGGTCGAACCGGGCGAGCGGGCTCCAGCCGGTCTGCACCAGGGCCGCGAGGGCGGCGAACAGTCCGGCGCAACAGACCGCGAGTGCCGCGTGCCGGAGCAGGTGGCGATCACGCGCGGTGATGGTGGGCGAGCTGTTGGTCAGGTGCATGGCTGTCACCTTCCCAGCCGCCTGTGCCGAGCGCGCGCTGCGGTGATAGCGATTTGGCATCTTTTGTGCGGAGGACCTGCGTGCGCCGGTGCGGGAGCGCGGGTCCGCGCGGGAACGCGCCCGGCGCCGGCGGGGTTGTGCCTGGCGGGGGCCGTGCGCGGGGTGCGCCGGAACGGTCCCGTAATGGCACCCGCGGTGCCCCTTCGGTCACCCTCCGTTCGGAATCGGGGATAAATCTCGCAGGATACTGCATCCCTGGAAGAATCAGAGCGACTTGGGAATGTTGTCCGGAATCTGTTCGTTGGATCGTTACGTGTGAGCCCCTCGGGGCCCGCACATCGTGCCCTCCTGGGGGCAGGCAGCCCAGACCTCGGCAACACCAGCAAAGGGAGCAAGCATGGCCACCCGTGCCGTCGTTCGCGACAGGGCCGACCGGACTCGCGCGGCCCGCCCGACCAACTTCGAGGCCGACCGCGACCTGGTCGGCATGTATCTCGACGAGATCGCCAGGACACCCCTGCTCGATGCCGCCGAAGAGGTCGAGCTCTCGCTGCGGATCGAGGCCGGCGTGTACGCCCAGCATCTGCTGGACGAGGGCGGGCTCCCCGAGGGCGTGCAGCGCGAGGAGCTGGAGGCGATAGCCGAGGACGCCGAGCGCGCCAAGGACGTCTTCATCCGGTCGAACCTCCGTCTCGTGGTCGCCGTCGCCCGGCGCTACCCGCGCAGCGGCCTGCCCCTGCTGGACCTCATCCAGGAGGGCAACGCGGGTCTGGTCCGCGCGGTCGAGAAGTTCGACTACGCCAAGGGCTTCAAGTTCTCCACCTATGCGACGTGGTGGATCCGCCAGGCCATCACCCGGTCGATCGCCGACCAGTCGCGCACCATCCGGCTGCCCGTCCACCTGGTCGAGGAGCTGGGCCGGATCCGGCGGGTGCAGCGGGAGAAGTCGAAGGAACTGGGCCGCGAGCCCGAGCCGGCCGAGATCGCGGCCGAGCTGGACACCACCGAGACCCGGATCAAGGACGTGCTGGACTGGGCGCGCGACCCGGTCAGCCTGAACATGTCGGTCGACGACGAGGGCGAGACCCAGTTCGGCGACCTGGTCGAGGACACCGGGGCGACGTCCCCGGAGGACGCCGTGATGGTCATGCTCCGCCGCGAGGAGCTGGACGGTCTGATCGGGCGGCTGGACGACCGGACGGCGTCGATCATCCGCTCCCGGTACGGCATGGAGGACGGCCGCGAGCGCACCCTCACCGAGGTGGGCAAGCAGCACGGGCTGACCCGTGAGCGGATCCGCCAGATCGAGAAGCACGCGCTGGCGGAGCTGAAGAAGATCGCCGACCATGCGGGCTTCGAGGCCGCGTAGCGGAGGTGGACAGAGACGTGGGACGCGGGCGGGGGCAGGTGCGGCCCGGTGTGCCCGGTGCGGAGCGGTCCGCGCCGGGCCCACCGTCGTCCCGGGGCCGCCCCGATGCCTTCTAGGCTTGGTGGGCAGGGCGGAAGGTGGCGGGGGACGGCGAGAGCGGTGGAGAAGACGATGGCGAAGGACACGACGGACGGCCGGCCGGCCACGGAGCGCGGCACGGAGTCCGGGACGGCGAACCAGCCGGCGCAGGATGCCCCGAAGGCACAGCCGGGTGCGGACGCGGCGGCGAAGGCCCGGCTGATCTTCGGCGACCCGCTGGACCGGCAGTCCCGGGACGACACCGACACCGGGTGGGGCGACCGCCCCGGCGCCGGGGAGAGCGGTGGACGGGGGCTGGACTGGTACCTGAGCCAGCGCCCGCCGCACCACGGGGACTGATCCGGGGGGAGCAAGGGACGGCCGGGCCCCGGGCGGGCCGGGGCGCGGCGGGGTTCAGACGGCCCGGGTGACCAGGGCGTCGCGGATCTCGGTGAGCAGCAGGACCTCCTTGGCCTCGGCCTCCGCCTGGACCTCGGCCGGGGTCTTGCGCCGGGCGGCGTAGCTGGTCATCGGCAGGATGAGGCAGAAGTAGACGACGGCCGCGGTGATCAGGAACGACAGGGCCGCGCTGAGCACGCTGCCCCAGAGGATGGGGATTCCGGACGTGACCTCGCCGGTGGCGGTCACCTCGCAGGGCCCCTTGAGGCAGGAGCTGTAGGACGCGAGGTCCTTGGCCCCGAACGCGCCGACGATCGGATTGATCACGCCTTTGACGAAGGCGTTGACGATGCTGGTGAAGGCCGCACCGATGACCACGGCGACGGCCAGCTCGACGACGTTTCCGCGCAGCAGGAATTCCTTGAAGCCCTTCATGCCGCGTGAACGACGAAGTCGTTCTTCGGTTACGGGTGATTTCCTCCCCCCTCCGCCGGACAACCCGTCCGGCCGACCGGCGGTGCCGCTTCCGGCGTCCTCGGGTCCGCCCAGGCCGGTCCGAGGGCGAGTGCGGCCGCCACCGCGAGGAGCAGTACGGCCGGTACCCGGGGGCCGGATCTCAGCAGCTGTCGGAGTCGGCCGCGCAGACCGGCCCGGCCCCCGATCGGCGGGAACGAGGGCACCGGCTGCCGGGGCGGAACGGTCGGCGCGGGGAGCGGCGGGATCGGCAGCGGACGGGGCGACAGGGCGGGCGAAGCGGTACGCACGGGCACCTCCACGGTCGGGTTCGGGGCTTGCGGTGCCCACTCTGGGCCGCCCGCGCGCCCGCCGGAACTCCCTTTTCCGAACCTGTGGAAAACCCGGGCCTGTGGACAGCGGGACCCACCCGCAGGGGTGAACCGACCCGCCCGGCGCTGACAGGACCCGCCCCCGGACCCGCCCCTGACACCCACCCCGCATCCGCCCCCGGGGCACCCGCCCCCCAGGACACCCGCCCCGGAACGCGCGAAAGGCCCGCCGCACCCGTGGAGAACGGGAACGGCGGGCCGTCCGAGAAGCTGGCGCGGTGGCCCGGCCGAAGGTCAGCCGGCCGCCGGAGCGGGGCTGGCGGCGGGGGCCGAGGACCCCGACGAACCCGAGGAGCCCGACGAGGACGAGCCCGCCGAGGAGCCCGAGGACGACGTCGACGAAGCGGACGACGACGAGCCGGAGCCCACCGAGCTGCTGGAGGAGGAGCGGCTGTCGGTCCGGTAGAAGCCGGAGCCCTTGAAGACGACACCCACCGCCGAGAAGACCTTGCGGAGCCGTCCCTGGCAGTCGGGGCACGTGGTCAGCGGCTCGTCGGTGAACTTCTGCACCGCCTCCAGGCCGTTGCCGCACTCGGTGCACTGGTACTGGTACGTGGGCACTTGTCTTCCTCCTGGCACTCTCGCCTGATGAGTGCTAACGATCCTCAATGATGCGGCATTCCGAAGGATCAGTCCAGCGACTCGAATGTGAGATGAGTCGGTTCCGGCCCCGGGTCAGCCCTTGACGGCCCCCACCAGCCCGGCGGGCGCACCGCGCTCCACCGAGCCGGCGACCACCGTGCTGCGCGTTCCGGCCGGCACCAGCAGCCCCCGCAGCGAGACCAGGGCGATCAGGCCGAGACCGGCACCGGCGACCGGCACCAGGAAGCCGACCGTCGGGCCCTGCGCGTCGATCAGCCGCCCGGCCGCTGTCGCGCCGGTCGCCAGGCCCAGGCCGATGGCACCGGTCAGCCAGGTGAAGGCCTCGGTCTTGGCGCCGTCCTCGACCAGCGTTTCGACCAGGGTGTAGCCGCTGATCAGGGTCGGTGCGATGGCCAGGCCGCAGACCAGCCCGGCGACCGACAGCGCGACCAGGTTGGGCATCGCCCACAGGGTCGAGCAACCCAGTACCAGTAGGCCGTAGCTCATGACCATCCGCTGCTGGACCGACCGCCGCCAGGCGACCATGCCGTACAGCACGCCGGCCAGCATCGAGCCGCCGGCGAAGATGCCGTAGACGGTGCCCGCGGCGCCCGGCTGGCCGACCGAGTCGGCGAAGGCGTTCACCGAGACCTGCAGGCCGCCGAAGACGGCGCCCACGCCCAGGAAGGTGCCGGCCAGCAGCCGGACGCCGGGGGAGGCGAGGGCCGAGGCCTGCCGGACGCCGGGCTCGCGCACCACCCGGGCGGGCGCGGTGCGCCGCTGGGCCGCGAAGGCCAGACCGCCGACCAGGGTCAGCGCGGCCTCGGCGATCAGCCCGGTCGAGGGGTTGACCGAGGTGGCCACGGCGGCGGCCAGGATCGGGCCGACGACGAAGGTGAACTCGTCGGTCACGGACTCGAAGGCGAAGGCGGTGCTCACCTTGGCGGCGGAGGACGCGGAGGCGCCCTCGGCGGTGAAGGTGGAGATCCAGCGGGCGCGCACCATCGCGCCGATCTGCGGGACGCTCGCACCGGCCGGGGCGGCGGCCAGGAACAGGCTCCAGGCCGGCGCGTGCCCGAGGGCGAGCGCGATCAGCGCGCCGACCGAGGCCGCGTGCACCAGGACGGTCGGGACGAGCACGGCGGCCTGGCCGTACCGGTCCGCGAGCCGCCCGGTCTGCGGGCCGATCAGCGCCTGGGCGACGGCGGCGACGGCCGCGACCGTGCTGGCGGTGCCGTAGGAGCCGTGGGTGTCCTTGACCAGCAGCAGGATCCCCATGCTGAGCATCGCGTAGGGCAGCCGCGCGAGGAGCGCGGGGGTCAGGAACGTCCAGGCCCCGGGGGTGCGCAGCAGGGCACCGTAGCCGACCCGGGCCGGCGCGGCGTCCGCGTTGCCCATGGCGTCCGCGTTGACCGCAGCGTTCGCGTTGCCCGTGGCGTCGGCGTTGACCGCGGCGTCAGCCCCGGCCATGGCATTCTCGGCGTCCTCGACGCTCTCGACCGTTCGGCGGGCCGTCACGGTCGGTCCTTCCTGCTGCCTGGTAGCGCGGCAGGGCATGGGGTGGCCCCGACGGCGCCGAGAGTCGTCCTCTCGCGCGTCGACCGGGGTAGTTACCGGGCCGGTCCGGCGGTGGGCCGGGTCCGGGCCGCGGCCGCCGAGCGGTCGCGCCAACTCTGCTTCAGGCAGATGCTGGGGTGTGGTGTGTCAGCAAACAATGGTTATACGCGCGTAGATGTCGCGCTGGACTCGACACTACAGGACGGATCCAAAGTTGTCCTGTTAAGTCAAGGTGAACTCCGCGCGAGACCTTCAGGTCCCGCGCCCGTGCAGCCAGTCGGCCAGCTTGCCGCCCTTGTCCACGGCCCGCAGCCGCCGCTCGGCCGCCTCGCCCACCGCGTCCGTGGTGACGACCAGCAGCTCGTCCCCGCCGCGCAGCACGGTCGTCTTGTCGGGCACGAAGCTGCTCCCCTCCCGCACCACCAGGGTGACCGCCGCCCCGGTCGGCAGCCGCAGCTCGCCGATCTCCACGCCGGACATCCGGGAGTCCGGCGCCAGCGCGACCGACAGCAGGTGTCCGTGCAGCTTCTCCAGCGGGGCCGACTCGATGCCGAGGTCCTGCCCCATCGAGCCGTCGCCGATCCGCAGGCCCTTGGCGACCCAGGGCAGGGTCGGCCCCTGGAGCAGGGTGAAGACCACGACCAGGATGAAGACGATGTTGAAGACGTCCTGGGCCATCGGCGCGCCGGACACCATCGGGATGGTGGCCAGCACGATGGGCACCGCGCCGCGCAGGCCGGCCCAGCTGAGCAGGGCCTGCTCGCGCAGCGGCAGCCGGAACGGGGTGAGCGTGAGCACCACCGAGAGCGGCCGGGCGACGAAGACCAGCACCGTGCCGATCACCAGCGCCGGCACCACGGCCGAGCCCATCGACTCGGGGGCGCAGAGCAGACCGAGCAGCACGAACATGCCGATCTGCCCGATCCAGGCCAGGCCGTCGGCGAAGCCCCGGACGGCGGGGCCGTGCGGCAGCTTGGAGTTTCCGAGGATCACCGCGGTGACATAGACGGCGAGGAAGCCGGAGCCGTGCAGCAGCGCGCCGCCGGCGTAGGCGAGCACGGTGAGGGCCAGCACCGCGATCGGGTAGAGGCCGGAGGAGGGCAGGGCGACGCGCTTGACGCCGTACGCGCCGAGCTTGCCGACCGCGACGCCGACGGCCAGGCCGATCGCCAGCTCGCCGAGGATCGTGCCGATCAGGACGTACCACGGGTCCGGCTCGCCGACGGCGGCGAAGGCGACGACCAGGATGACCACCGGCGCGTCGTTGAAGCCGGACTCGGCCTCCAGCAGACCGGTCAGCCGGCGCGGCAGCGGCACCGTCCGCAGCACCGAGAAGACGGCTGCGGCGTCCGTGGACGAGACGATCGCGCCGAGCAGCAGCGAGGTGCGCCAGTCCAGGCCGACCAGCCAGTGGGCTCCGGCCGCGGTGACGAAGACGCTGATCCCGACGCCGACGGTGGCGAGCACGGTGGCGGCCCCCATCACGGGTCTGGCCTCGCGCCAGTTGGTCTTGAGGCCGCCCTCGGCCAGGATCACCACCAGGGCCGCGTAGCCGAGCACCTGGGTGAGCTCGGCGTTGTCGAAGGAGATGCCGAGGCCGTTCTGACCGAGCGCCACCCCGATGCCGAGGTAGATCAGCAGACTGGGCAGGCCGGATTTCGTGGAGACGCGCACGGCGACCACCGCGACCAGCAGGATCGCGGAGAACTCGAGCAGCAGCTGGTTCAGGTGGTCGACATTCACGCAGGGGCACCTCGGACGTGGCGGGGGCGGACGGGGTCCCGACAGGGGTGGCGACCGGGGGCGCCAATTACTCCCCTTGCGGATCGTTACTCAGTCTAACATTTTGCCAGATCTTTAGGTTCACTGGCCACGCGTTCCCTCGGCCCGGGCTTCCGACCTCCTCCTGACCTCCTTCTGACCTCCTTCTGACCTCCTCCGATCCCACCGTGAGCGTCCCCCGTGCACGGCCGCCAGCCGAGTCGGCCTAATGTGGTGCCCTGTCACGGCCCCGTGCCCTTGACATGTCCGCCCGCCCCCCAGTGAGGACCGCAAGGACCCAGATGCCCCGCTCGAAAAAGTTCCGGCGCGCCCGTCTGATCGTGATCGTGCTGGTCGTACTGCTGGTGGCCGGCGCCGGCTACGGCGGCTACCGGGGGGTGGCCGCGGTCCGCGCGTCCTTCCCGGAGGTCGACGGCAGCGTCAAGGTGGCGGGCCTGAGCGCGCCGGTCGACGTGAAGCGGGACGCCAACGGCATCCCCCAGCTCTACGCCGACAGCTCCGAGGACCTCTTCCGGGCCCAGGGCTACGTCCAGGCCCAGGACCGGTTCTGGGAGATGGACGTCCGGCGGCACATCACCGCGGGCCGGCTCTCCGAGATGTTCGGCGACAGCCAGGTCGACACCGATGCCATGATCCGCACCATGGGCTGGCGCCAGGTGGCCCAGAAGGAGTACGACACCGTCCTCGGTGCCGACACCAAGAAGAACCTCCAGGCCTACGCGGAGGGGGTCAACTCCTGGCTCGCCGAGCACCCGGGCGGCTCCGTCGCCTCGGTGGAGTACGGCGTGCTCGGCGTCGTCAACGGCGACTACGAGCCCGAGCAGTGGACCCCGGTCGACTCGGTGGCCTGGCTCAAGGCGATGGCCTGGGACCTCTCCGGGAACCTCCAGGAGGAGATCGACCGCTCGCTGCTCGCCCAGGACTTCAGCCCGGAGAAGATCGCCGAGCTGTACCCGGACTACCCGTACGCGCGCAACGGCACGATCGTGAAGACCGGCACCGTCAACGGCACCTCCTACAAGCCGGCCGACGGCTCGGCCCCGGCCGCCCAGGGGACCGCCGCCGGCACCGCCCAGGGCGCCGCCGCCACCTCGGCGCTGCTCAAGGGCGTCACCGACCGGATCGACGCGCTGCCCGAGCTGCTCGGCCGCAACGGCCAGGGCATCGGCTCCAACTCCTGGGTGGTGGCCGGCAGCCACACCACCACCGGCAAGCCGCTGCTGGCCAACGACCCGCACCTCGGCCCCGGCCTGCCCTCGGTCTGGTACCAGATGGGCCTGCACTGCCGGACGGTCTCCCCGACCTGCCAGTACGACGTCTCCGGCTTCACCTTCGCCGGCATGCCCGGGGTGGTCATCGGCCACAACAAGGACATCGCCTGGGGCTTCACCAACCTCGGCGCCGACGTCACCGACCTCTTCCTGGAGAAGGTGACCGGCCCCGAGACCTACCAGGTGGACGGCAAGGAGAAGAAGTTCGAGCTCCGCAAGGAGACCATCAAGGTCGCCGGGGGCGAGGACCGCACCATCACCGTCCGCACCACCGAGACCGGCGCCCCGCTGATCTCCGACCCGAGCACCGAGCAGCAGAACGTCGGCAAGTACGCGCCCAACGGCGCCTCCGCCCCGGACCGGGGCACCGGCGGCTACGGCGTCGCCCTGCAGTGGACCGCGTTGATCCCGGGCCGCACCATGGACGCCGTCTTCGCGCTCGACCGGGCGAAGAACTGGGACGACTTCCAGAAGGCCGCCGCCGACTTCACCGTCCCGTCGCAGAACCTCGTCTACGCCGACGCCAAGAACATCGGCTACCAGGCCCCGGGCTACATCCCGGTGCGCGGCAAGGGCGACGGCCGCTACCCGGCGCCGGGCTGGGACTCCGCCTACCAGTGGAAGAAGGACCCGGTCCCGTTCAGCGCCATGCCCTGGAGCCTCAACCCGAGCAGCGGCTACATCGTCACCGCCAACCAGGCCGTGGTCGACCCGAGCTACAAGCCCGCGCTGACCACCGACTGGGAGTACGGCACCCGGGCCAAGGAGATCACCGACCAGCTGGAGGCCCGGCTGAAGAACAACGGCAAGATCTCGCCGGACGACATGCAGGACATGCAGCTCGACAACACCAGCATCCTGGCCAAGACCCTGGTCCCGATGCTGCTCAAGGTCGAGGTCGACGACCCCTACGTGCGCGAGGCGCAGGACCTGCTCAAGGACTGGAACTTCCACCAGGACGCCGACTCGGCCGCCGCCGCCTACTACAACGGCGTCTGGCGCCAGCTGCTCACCCTCGCCTTCGGCCAGAAGTTCCCGGCCGACCTGCGGGCCGAGGAGAACTGCCTGCTGGTCCGCCAGCAGATCGACCCGACCAGGCCGGACAGCAAGTCGAAGATCGTCACCGAGTGCGGCACCCGCGACCCGGGCAAGGCCCAGCCGGACGGCGGCGACCGCTGGAACGAGGTCGTCCGGCAGCAGCTGGAGAAGCCCGACAGCGGCTGGTGGACGTACATCGACTCCCAGCACAAGGAGCAGAAGGGCCTGGACAACCTGCTGCGCGAGGCGATGACCAACGCCCGCCAGGAGCTCACCTCGCTGCTCACCAAGGACATCACCACCTGGAGCTGGGGCCGGCTGCACAAGCTGGAGCTGCGGGAGCGCACCATGGGCTCGGACAGCTCCTCGATCGCCTCGGGCGTCGTCCACCAGCTGCTCAACCGCGGCCCCTACCGGCTCTCCGGCGGTTCGGCGGCGGTCGACGCGGCGGGCTGGAACGCGGCCGCCGGGTACCAGGTCGACTGGATCCCCTCGATGCGCATGGTGGTCGACCTGAACGACCTCGACGCCTCGCGCTGGATCATCGTCGGTGGTGCCTCCGGGCATGCCTTCCACGACAACTACAACGACCAGACCGACCTCTGGCTCAAGGGCAAACTGCTGAACTGGTCCTTCTCGCCGGACGCGGTCGAGAGGGCGACCAAGCACAAGCTGACGCTGACCGCGGGCTGACGCCTGCCCGCCGTCGAAGCCCCGTGCCCCCGGATCCGTCCGGGGGCACGGGGCTTCGCCATGCCTTCCGCCCGCGCCCTCCGCCGGCGCCTTCTGCCGCGCCTCACCCCAGCCGGTGGGCGCCGGAGGGGGTCAGCGCGAGGTCCACCGGCCGGTCGTGCGGTTCGGCCGGCACCCGCTCCAGCAGCTCGTGCTCGTACAGCAGCACCGCCAGCACCGGCCGCGCCCCGGCCCGCTCCAGCCGGGCCAGCACCCGGTCGTACGAGCCGCCGCCCCGCCCCAGCCGCAGCCCCCGCCGGTCCACCGCCAGCCCAGGCAGCAGCACCAGCCCGGCCCCGGTCACCGCCTCCGGGCCGAGCCGCGGGCCGACCGGCTCCAGCAGGCCGCGCCCGGCCGGGGCCAGCGCCGTCGGCCCCGCGTACTCCGCCCAGTCCAGGTCGTTGTCGGCCAGCAGGACCGGAAGCAGCACCCGCAGCCCGCGTGCCCGCAGCGCGTCCAACAGCGGGCGGGTGCCCGGCTCGGCGCCCACCGAGACGTACGCGGCCACCGTGGCCGCCGCTCCCGTCCCCGCCGCCGTCCCCGCCGCCCCGGTCTCCCCGGTCGGCACAGCGGCGGTCGCCAGCGCGCCGGCGTGCCCGGCCAGCGCCTCGGCGGCCCGCTCCCGGGCCTCGGCCGGAAGCGCCCGCCGCTCGGACAGCAGCCGTGTCCTCAGCGCGCCCTTCTCGTTGTGCATGGGATGGTCCACCGTTCCTCCATCGCTCCGACCACGACCGCTCTGGACCCCTGACGCCTGTGCGACCGGGCCGCCCAGAGCCTGACACGCGGAAGGCAGCCCCCGATGTCCACCCCGCTGCTGGTCCAGGCCCTGGCCGCGCTGAGCGCCCCCGCGCTGGCCGGCGCCGCCGTCCTCGGCGTCCGGCTGCGGCGCGGCGCGGCCCGCGCGGCCCGGCGCGAGAACGGGCTGCGCGAGCGCCTCGCCGAACTGGAGGAGCGCTGCACCGAACTGGAGCGCACCGCCTCCTGCGACCCGGTCACCGGCGTCTGGAACTACCGGCACCTCCAGCTCACCCTGGACCGGGAGATCGACCGGGCCCGCCGGGCCGAGCAGCACGAGTCGCAGGACGGTCCGCGCCCGCTGGCCGTCCTGCTGCTGGAGATCAACGGCTTCGACGCGGTGGTCACCGAGCACGGCCGGGCCCGGGCCGGGACGGTGCTGCGCGACCTCGCCCAGCGGCTCGGCATGGAGATCCGCCGCTCCGACACCCTGGGCCGGTACAGCGGCGAGGAGTTCCTGGTGGTGCTGCCGGACACCGGGGCCGAGGGCGCGGCCCAGGTCGCCGACCGCCTGGTCTGGTCGGTCCGTCGCCACCTGCTGCTGGACTGGTCCTCCGGCGAGCGGGCGGACCGCCGCCCGCACGGCAACGGGCTCACCGCCGCGATCGGCCTGGCGGTGCTGCCGGAGGACGGCACCCACGCCGCCGTCCTGCTGCGGTCCGCCGACCGGGCGCTCGCCGCCGCCGGCAGTCCGTAGACGGCGACCGGGGCAGCGGTCGATTCCCCGCAGTCGGACGGAGTCTTCGCAGCCGAACGTGACCGTTAGGAAAAGCCGGGTAATCTGTCGCCCTGTGTCGGAGGGGACCCCCTCACCCCGCCCGGCACGTCCCCCTTGCCTGCCATCGCGGCCGGGTCCGGCGACGTGCTGCCCAAGCATCGGTCATCTGCGCCCGGTCAGGCGAAATACGTGCCTTAGTAAGGTAAACGCATGACGACGACCAACTCCCGTATCCCGGTCACCAAGGCAGTGGTCCCCGCGGCCGGTCTGGGTACCCGATTCCTGCCGGCCACCAAGGCCACTCCGAAGGAGATGCTGCCCGTCGTCGACAAGCCGGCGATCCAGTACGTCGTCGAGGAGGCGGCCTCCGCGGGCCTGTCCGACATACTGATGGTCACCGGCCGCAACAAGCGCGCCCTCGAGGACCACTTCGACCGCGCCTACGAGCTGGAGGAGCTGCTCGCCCGCAAGGGCGACCAGGATCGCCTCCGCCGGGTCCGCGAGTCCGTCGAGCTGGCCAACATGCACTACGTCCGCCAGGGCGACCCCAAGGGCCTCGGCCACGCCGTCTCGGTCGCCGAGCAGCACGTCGCCGGCCAGCCCTTCGCCGTCCTCCTCGGTGACGACCTGATCGACCCGCGCGACCCGCTGCTGTCCCGGATGATCGAGGTTCAGCAGGAGCTCGGCGGCTCCGTCGTCGCGCTGATGGAGGTCGACGCCTCCCAGATCCACCTGTACGGCTGCGCCGCCGTCAAGCCGAGCACCTTCGGTGACGACGTCTTCCAGGTGACCGACCTGGTCGAGAAGCCGGAGACCGCCGAGGCCCCGTCGAACTACGCCGTCATCGGCCGGTACGTGCTCGACCCGTCCGTCTTCGACGTGCTGCGGGACACCCCGCCCGGCCGCGGCGGCGAGATCCAGCTCACCGACGCCCTTCGTGAACTGACCACCCGCCCCGCCGACACCG
>NZ_JZWY01000548.1:0-4187 GCF_000966955.1 Streptomyces sp. NRRL S-495 | reverse complement strand
TTCGTGAACTGACCACCCGCCCCGCCGACACCGGCGGCCAGGTCCACGGCGTGCTCTTCAAGGGCCGCCGCTACGACACCGGCGACCGCTCGGACTACCTGCGCGCTATCGTCCGTCTCGCCTCGGAGCGCGAGGACCTCGGCCCGGAGTTCCGCACCTGGCTGCGCGAGTTCGTCGCCTCCGAGCTGCAGGACTGACACACCGACAGAGAGCGAGCGCGCCCATGACCGGGTCCACGGAGAGCGGTACCACCCCCGCAGCCTGCTGCGACGACTCCGCGGACCCGGCCCCGGCCGCCCGCCCCGGTGCCCGTCCGGACGGTCTGTGGACCGTGGACGAGCACCTCGCGGACGTCCTGGCCGCCGTCGGCCCGCTCCCCGCCATCGAGCTCCAGCTGCTCGACGCGCAGGGCTGCCGGCTGGCCGAGGACGTCGTCGCCGAGGGCGACCTGCCCCCCTTCGACAACAGCTCGATGGACGGCTACGCCCTGCGCACGCCCGACACCGTCGGCGCGAGCACCGCGTACCCCTCGGTGCTGACCGTGGTCGGCGACATCGCCGCCGGCGCCGGTGAACTCCCCGCCGTGGGCCCCGGCCAGGCCGCCCGGATCATGACCGGCGCGCCCGTCCCGCCCGGCGCCGGGGCGGTCGCCCCGGTGGAGTGGACCGACGGCGGCACCGGCACCGGCCGCCCCGCCGACTCGATGGCCGCCGCGGTCGAGGGCGAGGAGGTCCGGGTGCTGCGCCCGGTCGCCGAGGGCGCCCACATCCGCCGCCGCGGCAGCGACGTCGCCGCCGGCAGCCGGGTACTGACCGCCGGCACCCGGCTCGGACCCGCCCAGCTCGGCCTGCTCGCCGCGATCGGCCGGGCCACCGCCACCGTCCGCCCGCGCCCGCGGGTCGTGGTGCTGTCCACCGGCAGCGAGCTGGTCCAGCCCGGCGAGCCGGTCGGTCCCGGGCAGATCTCCGAGTCCAACAGCTTCACCCTCACCGCCGCCGCCCGTGACGCCGGCGCGATCGCCTACCGGGTCGGCGGCGTCCCCGACGACGCGGCCAGGCTGCGCGCCGTACTGGAGGACCAGCTCGGCCGGGCCGACCTGATCGTCACCAGCGGCGGCGTCAGCGTCGGCGCTTACGACGTGGTCAAGGAGGTCTTCGCGGAGTACGGCGGGGTGGACTTCCGGCGGCTGCGGATGCAGCCCGGCAAGCCGCAGGGCTTCGGCCGGATCGGCCCCGGCCCCGGGGTCCCGCTGCTGGCCCTGCCCGGCAACCCGGTCAGCGCCTACATCTCCTTCGAACTGTTCGTCCGCCCGGCGATCCGCGCGATGCTCGGCGCCGAGGACATCCACCGCCCCGTGGTCCGGGCGCACTGCCCGGTGGCGCTGCGCTCGCCCGCCGGCCGCCGGCAGTTCCTCCGCGGCCGGTACACGGCCGCGGACGGCCTGGTGGAACCGGTCGGCGGCGCGGACTCGCACCTGGTCGGCGCGCTGGCCCGGGCGGACTGCCTGATCACCGTCCCCGAGGACGTCACCGAGCTGCCCGCGGGCAGCGAGGTCGACGTGGTGCTGCTCGGCGGCTGAGCACGGCCGAACTCCCTGCTGCGGCGGGGCCGTCCCACCGATGCGGCCCCTCCCGCGCCGGGACCGGGACGGGGGGTACGGTAGCGCGGTATTCGACCTGCGCGCCCCCTGGAGCCACCCGTGACCGCCTCACCCCCCGGCGACCGCCTCACCCATGTCGACGAGCAGGGCGCGGCCCGGATGGTCGATGTCTCCGCGAAGGACGTGACCGCCCGGACCGCCGTCGCGGCCGGCCGGGTCCGGGTGTCCCCGCGGGTGGTCGAGCTGCTGCGCGGCGAGGGAGTGCCCAAGGGCGACGCGCTGGCGGTGGCCAGGATCGCCGGGATCATGGGCGCCAAGCGGACGCCCGAGCTGATCCCGCTCTGCCACCCGATCGCGCTCTCCGGTGTGAAGGTCGAGCTGACCGTCGCCGACGACGCGGTGGAGATCACCGCGACCGTCCGGACCACCGACCGGACCGGGGTCGAGATGGAGGCGCTGACCGCCGTCGCGGTGGCCGGGCTCACCGTGATCGACATGGTCAAGGCCGTCGACAAGGGCGCCGCGGTGGAGTCCGTCCGGGTGCTGAGCAAGACCGGCGGCAAGAGCGGCGACTGGACCGCCCCGGAGGGGGAGGCATGAGAGCCCTCGCGGTCACCGTGTCCAACCGCGCCTCCGCCGGTGTGTACGCCGACCGGGGCGGCCCGCTGCTGGTCGAGGGCCTGCGGGCGATGGGCTTCAGCGTCGACGGCCCCCGGGTCGTCCCGGACGGCGAACCGGTCGAGGCGGTGCTGCGGGAGGCCGTGGCGGCCGGCTACGACGTGGTGCTGACCACCGGCGGCACCGGCATCTCGCCGAACGACCTCACCCCCGAGATGACCGCCCGGGTGCTCGACCGGGAGATTCCCGGCATCCCCGAGGCGATCCGGGCGTACGGACGGGACACGGTGCCCACCGCCGCGCTCTCCCGGGGGCTGGCCGGCCTCGCCGGACGTACCCTGGTCGTCAATCTGCCGGGATCGACCGGCGGCGTCCGGGACGGCCTGGCCGTGCTGGCCCCGCTGCTCGCCCACGCCGTCGACCAGCTCGGCGGCGGGGACCACCCCCGGCCCGACACGGCAGCTTCCGGGAGCGCGCACTGAACGCCGGCTGGCCGGTGGAACTCCACGAGGGGGACGTCGTGCTGCGCCCGATCAGGGCCCGCGACCAGCGCGAGTGGCAGGAGGTCAGCCGCCGCAACCGGGACTGGCTGCGCCGCTGGGAGGCCACCGTGCCGCCCGGCCCGGCCGGTCTGGCGGCGGGTCCGCGCCCGACCTTCCGGCAGATGGTCCGCTATCTGCGCGCCGAGGCCTCGGCCGGCCGGATGCTGCCCTTCGTGGTGCTGTACCGGGGCCGTCTGGTGGGCCAGTTGACCGTCGGCGGAATCACCTGGGGGTCGATGTGCTCGGCCAATGTCGGGTACTGGATCGACGAGGCGGTGGCCGGGCGGGGCATCATGCCGACCGCCGTCGCGCTCTCGGTGGACCACTGTTTCCGCACGCTCGGCCTGCACCGGATCGAGGTGTGCATCCGGCCGGAGAACGGCCCGAGCCGACGGGTGGTGGAAAAGCTCGGCTTCCGCTCGGAGGGAATGCGGCCGCGCTATCTGCACATCGACGGCGACTGGCGGGACCACCTGGTGTTCGCACTCGCCGCCGAGGAGGTCCCGGAGGGGATGCTCGAACGCTGGCGTTCCCTCAGCTCGGGCCGCCGACCACGTAATTGAATGTATGTTCGAATGAAATATCGATATGGCATCGGCGCGACGACGGACGGGCACAAATACCGGCAAAATAGTCGGAGAATCAGCTTGATCACACGACACGCCGTGCCAAATTGCTACCGGCCCCTCCTGCACGCCCGTACGGTGTGAATCGTGAGCAGTAGCGGCCTTATCTACGCCGTCATCGTAGGGGCCTGGGCCGCCTATCTGGTGCCGATGTGGCTCCGCAGGCAGGACGAGCTCAACGAGGCGCGCCCGACGGAACGCTTCAGCACCGCCATCCGCCTGCTGGCCGGGCGTTCGGCGCTGGAGCGGCGGGCGTCCCGGGCCCTGGGTGACGAACCGCGTGACGACGAGCAGAGCAATGACGGCCCCCCCGAGCGGGACGCGGCCGCCCCCGGCGACCCCGCGGACGCCGCGGACGCCCCCGCCGACCGGACGGACGCGCCCGCGCCCGCCCGGCCGGCGGAGCGCGACCGGGCCGAGCCGAGGCCCGCGTCCCAGGTCGGTGGCCCGGAGCGCCGGGCCCGGCTGCTGGCGCGCCGGCGCCGGATGGTCACCGCGCTGTTCCTGGCCTTCGCGCTGGGAGCGGTGGTCGCGGCCGTGGCCGGTCTGGCCTTCCTGTGGGTCCCCGCGGTCCCGGCCGCGCTGCTGACCCTCTACATCGGGCACCTGCGGCGCCTGGAGCGCCAGCGGTACGCGGTGAAGCTGGACCGCACCCGCGCGGCCCAGGCCGCCGAGCGGCTGCGCAAGCGCGAGCAGCAGCGGGCCGAGGCCGGCCGTGCGGCCGCCGCCCCGGTACCGGCCCCGGCGGCCGAGTCGGAGCCGCGGACGCCCGCCCCCGGGCGAGGACGCTCGCACCTGCGG
>NZ_JZWY01000547.1:0-3822 GCF_000966955.1 Streptomyces sp. NRRL S-495 | reverse complement strand
GGCCAGGACGCTCGCACCTGCGGCTGGCCACCGAGGCGGACGCCGCGCGGGCGGCCTCCGCCGGGACTCCCGTGGCGAGCCCTGCCGGGACCTCCGCCGGGGCTTCCGCCTCGGCCGTCGCGGAGGTCACCGAGCACGAGGAGTGGGTCGACGGCATGCGGGAGCGCGGCGCGGCCGGCCCGGACTCCTGGGAGCCGGTGCCCGTTCCGCTGCCGACGTACGTGACCGCGCCGGTGGCCCCCCGGGTCAACCGGGGGCTCGACCTGTCGGCGCCGGGCACCTGGACCGCCGGCCGCCCGGTGGAATCCCGGAACACCCCGCTCTTCGACCAGTACGCCGAGCCGTCCGCCCCGGAGCCGCGGCCCCGCGCCGCCAACGAGTAGGGCGGGCGGTCCGCGACCGTCCGCGAAGAGGCCCCCGCCGCCGGGGGCCTCTTCGCGTTCCACCCCGGTTCCGCCCCCGCCCCGTCCTGCCGCAGGGGCCCCACCAGGAGGGTGGTCACGGACCACCTCGGAGAGGTGCTAAAGTTTCTTCTTGTTGGGGCTGTGGCGCAGTCCGGTAGCGCACCTCGTTCGCATCGAGGGGGTCAGGGGTTCGAATCCCCTCAGCTCCACCCAACGGAAGTCCCGCCCGATCGAAAGATCGGGCGGGACTTCTGCGTTGTGGGGGTGCACCGGTCGACGGGGGGTCAGCCGGGGTGCCGGGGCGGGGTTCCGGCGGGGTGTGAGACGGATCACGCGGGAGCGGGCCGGAAAGCGGTGAGGGCCGGGCCGGAGAGGTCTCCGGTCCGGCCCTCGGGGTCCGGACGGGTCAGGACTGGCCGGAGCCCGCGTACGGGCCCGGCTGCGGGGCGCCGGACTGCGGCGGCACCGAGCCGTAGCGGGCCGGCCGGCGACCGCGCGGGTGGCGGGTCAGGGTGTAGCCGGCGACGCCCGCCAGGGCGGCCAGCGCACCGCCGGCCAGGGTCCAGAACCAGCGGCTGTTCCAGCCGGAGAACCAGCCGGTGTACCAGTGCTCCTCGGGCTCCTCCGGGGCCGCCGCCTTGGCGGTCGCGGCGCCGCCGCCGACCGGCGGGACCAGCGGGGCCTTGAGCTCGCCGCCCTCCGGCTGGGCGTTGTCCTCGTCGCCCTTGGCGGTCACCCGCAGCTGCACCGCGGCGGCCAGGCCGAGGTCGGGCTGCGGGGCGTCGGCGACCGAGAGCCGGACGTAGTAGGTGCCGGGCAGCGGGTCGCCGGACCACGGCTCGGCCCAGGAGCGGACCTCGCGCAGGGTGCAGCTGAGCGCCAGCGAGCCGGCGGCCTGCTCGGCGGTCGCGTTCTGGGTGCCGTCGGTGCAGGACTGGCGGCGGCGCAGCCCGTCGAACACCTCGACGTTCCAGGTCTGCGGCCCGTGCCGGTCGGCGGACGGGGCCAGGGAGACCGTGAGGTCCACCTTGGCGGTCCGGCCCTCGGCGGCGCCGAAGGCCCAGTACAGGTAGTCGCCGGTGGAGACGTCCACCTTGGCGTCCTGGCCGGGCGCCAGGTTGACGGCGGTCAGGAAGGAGGTGCCGGCCTTGTTGGCCGGGGCCGGGGTGCCGCTCGCGCTCGGCGAGGGCGAGGCGGCCGTGGCGGCCGGGGCCGCGAGCAGGAGCGCCGGGAACACGGCCAGGGCGGCCGCGGCGGTGCGGAGGAAGGTCGTACGCATGGTCAGTTCTCCTGCCAGACAGCGATCCGCCAGCGCGCGATCCAGCCGAACAGCAGGCCGGTCAGCAGGCCGGCCAGGGTGAGCACCAGCAGCAGGATCCAGCCTCGGCCCAGACCCATCGCCGGGCCGTCCGGGGCGGGGGAGGCGGCGGTCAGGTCGACCGTCAGCTCCAGCGGCAGGCCGGGGTCGGCCGCCGCGCCGGCCTGCGGGGCCAGCGAGTTGGAGACGACCAGGCAGACATTGGTCTCCGGCTTGCCGCTCGGCGAGGCGGACGCGGTGGCGGTGGCGTAGCCCTTGGAGGCGGCGGCCGACCAGCGCAGGCCGGTGGAGACCACGTCGGTGCGGCTGCTGCCGGCGTCGGTGCCGCGGACCAGCTCCTGGCCGGTGGTGCTGGTGGCCTGGAGCAGGACGCCGTAGTCGCGGGCCACCGGGCGGTCCAGGGCGACGCTGACCGAGGCGCGCAGCTCCTGGCCGGCCTTGACCGGGACGCGGTAGACGCGGTGCTCGGAGAACTTCTCGCGGTCGCTGTAGACGCCCGGGGTGAGGACCGGGGCGGACTCGCACTTGTCGGTGCCGGCGGTCTTGACCGGGGCGACCGTGTAGGTGTCGTTGGAGCGGTCGACCAGCTGCTTCACCTTCTCGGTGAGCTGCTCCTGGGTGCGCACGTCGGTGTAGGTGCCGCCGGTAGCGTTGGCGATGCAGAGCAGCTGCTGGCGGGTCTTGTCGTCGTGGGCCAGGCCCAGGGTGTCGACCACCAGGTGGATGCCCTGGGAGGCGAGTTCGCGGGCGACGTCGCAGGGGTCGGGCGGGGCGCAGGAGTCCTCGCCGTCGGTGATCAGCACCACCCGGCGGGTGGTCTCGCCCTTGCCGAGGTCCTGGGCGGCGCCGCGCAGCGCCAGGCCGATCGGGGTCCAGCCGGTCGGGCGCAGGGTCGCGACCGCGGTCTTGGCCTCGGTCTTGTTGGTCTTCCCGACCGGGAAGAGCTGCTTGGTGTCCAGGCAGCCCTGGGCCTTGTCGTCGCCGGGGTAGTTGGCGCCCAGGGTGCGGATGCCGAACTCGGTCTCCGCCGGCAGGGCGTCGATGACGTCGTTCAGCGACTGCTGGGCCACCGCGATGCGGCTCTTGCCCTGGATGTCGGTGGCTCGCATGGAGCCGCTGACATCCAGTACGAGGTCGACCCGCGGTGCTTCCTTGCCGGCTGCGCCGGCTGATGGTTCGTCGGCATGGGCGGGCAGGCCGCTGAGCAGCGCCCCGCCCGTTATCGCCAGGGCGGCCAGCAGGCTGCCGAGCCTGGCCTTCGGTCGTCGTCCGGTAGTCACCCGCCGATCCTAGGGACCATCAGTTGGCCGTGGCCAACGCGCGATGCGGCGGGACACACCGGGTGAACCGGGCGGAATACCCGCACAGTGCTCGTTAGGGTGGCGAAGGGGATGGGGGTGCCGCCCGTCCTCCCCGGTGGTCACCCGGCGGCGCCCGCAGTCCCGACTCCCAGGACGGTCCGTGGCGACACCCTCCGCCGTGACGAGAACCGCCGGCCGGCCCCGCCGCACCGTGCCGACCCGGCGCAACACCGAACTCGCGCTGGTCCTGGCCGCCGTGCTGACCGCCGTGCTCGGCTATGCCGAGGTGGGTCTCAACCTCGACGGCACGGTGCCGGCCGACGCCGGCGAGTACGGGGGCGCGCTGGGGGTGCTCGCGCTGCTGGCGCACGGCGCCGTCCGCTGGCGGGCGCCGTACGCGGATCCGCTGCCGCTGCCGATCGCGGTGCTGCTGAACGGTGTCGGACTGGTCGTCATCTACCGGCTGGACCGGGCCACCCCGGGCAGCGCGGCCCCCACCCAGCTGCTCTGGTCCACCCTCGGGGTGGGGCTGTTCGTCCTGGTGCTGCTCCTGCTGCGGGACCACAAGCGGCTCCAGCGGTACGCGTACATCGGGGCGCTGGTGGCGCTGGTCCTGCTGGTGCTGCCGATCTTCTTCCCGCCGGTGTACGGATCGCGGATCTGGATCACCTTCGGGCCGTTCTCCTTCCAGCCGGGCGAGTTCGCCAAGGTCCTGCTGGCGGTCTTCTTCGCCGCCTACCTGGCGGTGCACCGGGACGCGCTGGCACTCACCGGGCGGCGGGTGTGGCGGCTGCGGCTG
>NZ_JZWY01000546.1:0-18064 GCF_000966955.1 Streptomyces sp. NRRL S-495 | reverse complement strand
CGGCTGCGGCTGCCGCCCGGGCGGGTGCTCGCGCCGGTGCTGGCGATCTGGGCGGCCTTCGTCGGGGTGCTGGTGCTGGAGACCGACCTCGGCACCTCGCTGCTGTTCTTCGGCCTCTTCGTAGTGATGCTCTACGTGGCCACCGCGCGGACCGGCTGGATCGCCATCGGGCTGTTCCTGGCGGGGGTCGCGGCGGTCGGGGTCGGCTGGCTCTCGCCGCACGTGCACAGCCGGGTCGGGGACTGGCTGGACCCGCTCGGCTCGATCGCCGCCGGGCACGGGGCCAACCAGATCGCCCAGTCCCTGTTCGCCTTCGCCTGGGGCGGCGAGCTGGGCGCCGGGCTGGGCGGCGGGCACTCGGCCCTGATCGGCTTCGCCGCGAAGTCCGACTTCATCCTGGCCACCATCGGGGAGGAGCTGGGGCTGACCGGGCTGGTCGCGGTGTTCCTGCTGTACGCGCTGCTGGTGTCGCGCGGCTTCCGCACCGGGATCGCGCTGCGCGACCCGTTCGGGCGGCTGCTGGCGATCGGGCTGGCGGCGCTGGTCGGGCTGCAGGTCTTCGTGGTGGCGGGCGGGGTGCTGGCGCTGATCCCGCTGACCGGGACGACCCTGCCCTTCGTCGCCCAGGGCGGTTCCTCGGTGGTCACCAACTGGGTGATCGTCGCGCTGCTGGTGCGGATGAGCGACATCGCCCGGCGGCCCGCCCCGGGGGAGGGCCGGTGAGCGGGCGGGGGCGCGGGAGCGGGAGCAGGCGTCGCGGGGCCGCCGACGACGGGGGCGGGCCGGGCGGCGGGCCGCAGGGGCTGCCGGGGATCTCGGTGACCGGGCGCCGGGCCGGCACCTTCTGTCTGCTGCTGATCGTGGCGCTGTGCGTCCAGGCCACCCGGGTGCAGGTGTTCCGGGCCGACGAGCTGAACCACAACAGCGCCAACCAGCGGCTCGTCCTGGAGCGGTACTCCCAGCCGCGCGGCAGCATCCGGGTGGGCGCCGACAGCGTCACCGGCTCCGAGCCCACCGGCGGGCGGTACGACTACAAGCGCACCTACACCGACGGGCCGCTGTACGCGGCGGTCACCGGCTACTCCTCGCAGACCTACGGCAACAGCCAGCTGGAGGGGACCGAGGACGCGCTGCTCTCCGGCACCGACAGCCGGCTGGCGAGCTGGGCGGTGTGGGACGCGGTGGCCCGGCGGCAGAACCCCGGCGGGGACGTCCGCACCACCATCGACCGGGCCGCCCAGGAGGCCGCGGTGCGCGGACTCGGCCGGCAGAAGGGCGCGGTCGCGGCGGTCGAGCCGGCCACCGGGCGGATCCTGGCGCTGGCCTCCACCCCCTCCTACGACCCGGGGAGCTTCGCCGGCACCTCCGCCGACGACCGGGAGGCCTGGAGCCGGCTCCAGAGCGACCCCGACCGGCCGATGCTCAACCGGGCGCTGCGGCAGACCTACCCGCCCGGCTCGACCTTCAAGGTGGTCACCGCGGCGGCGGCACTGGAGAGCGGGGTGGTCACCGACGTCGACGCGCCGACCGACACCCCCCACCCGTACCTCCTGCCGGGCACCTCCGTGCCGCTGGTCAACGACTCGGCGGCCTGCGACGAGCCGAACCAGTCGCTGGCCACCGCGATGGTGCTCAGCTGCAACAGCGTGCTCGGCCACCTCGGGGCCGAGGTCGGCCTGCGGCGGATGGCGGCGGCGGCCGAGGGCTTCGGCTTCAACGAGGCCCGGCTGGACACCCCGGTGCGGGCGGCCAGGTCCAACTTCGACACCCGGATGGACGAGGCGCAGCTGGCGCTCTCCTCGATCGGCCAGTTCGACACCGCCGCCACCCCGCTGGTGATGGCGATGGTCGCGGCGGGCATCGCCAACAACGGCACCGTGATGCGTCCACAGCTTGTGGACAACCTGACCGCCGCCGACGGCACGGTGGTGCGGCCGGTGCGGCCGTCCGTGTACCGGCAGGCGGTCGGCCCCGGCACCGCCGGGCAGGTGCGGCGGCTGATGGTCGACGCGGTGGAGAACGGCACCGGTCGTGCCGCCCGGATCGACGGCGCGGTGGTCGGCGGCAAGACCGGCACCGCCCAGCACGGGGTGGACAACACCGGGACGCCGTACGCCTGGTTCATCGCCTGGGCGGCGCCGGTGGGCTCGGCGGCGGTGCCGCCGGTGGCGGTCGCCGTGGTGGTCGCGGACAGCGATGCGACCGAGGTGACGGGCGGGGGGCTGGCGGCGCCGGTCGCGCGGGCCGTGATGCAGGCGGTGCTGGCCGGGTGAGCCACTTACCGATGGCGGTGACCTGCTGCTTTATCGGCTCGCCGGGAGATCCGCCGTTTGCGAAGTGTCCGGTTTGTACATGCCGATGCGACGGTTCGTACAATGCGCGCCCCGGGACTGTTCGTTTGCGACACTGGTGCTTTCGCGCGGTACTGTCCCATCTTTGTTCGGTTGGTCCCCGATGACACCCTTCGGTGTGTTGAGTGACCGGCCGCTAGGACACCCTCCCCCGCCTAGAAGGACCCTCGTTTTGGCCAGCAACACGCTCGGCGCACGCCTCCTCAGGCGCAAGCCCGTCTCCACCCTGATCGCCGAGAGCGAAGGCCGTGAGGGCCCGCCCGCCGGGGCGCCCGAGGAGGGCGGCCGTTCCGGCATCCACCTGCGTCGCTCGATCGGGCTCTGGCAGCTGTCCGCGATCGGCATCGGCGCCACCATCGGCACCGGCATCTTCTTCGTGCTGAACAGCGCCGTGCCGTCGGCCGGCCCGGCCGTCATCCTCTCGTTCGTGATCGCGGCCGTCACCGCCGGCCTCACCGCGCTCTGCTACGCCGAGATGGCCTCCGCGATCCCGGTCAGCGGGTCCTCCTACTCCTACGCCTACGCCACCCTCGGCGAGGGCGTGGCCTTCGGCGTCGGCATCTGCCTGCTGATGGAGTACGGCGTCTCGGCCTCCGCGATCGCGGTCAGCTGGGCCGAGTACCTGAACAAGTTCTTCGACCTGGCGTTCGGCTTCAAGATCCCCGAGGTGATCGCCGGCGCGCCCGACGAGACCCACTGGTTCAACCTGCCGGCGCTGCTGCTGGTCGCCATGGTCTGCTTCCTGCTGATCCGCGGCGTCAGCGAGTCGGTCAAGGTCAACACGGCCATGGTGGCCGTCAAGATCCTGATCCTGCTGCTGTTCATCGGCGTCGCGCTGACCGGTTTCCACTCCGGCAACCTGACCCCGTTCATGCCGCTGGGCATCGGCGGCGTCCAGGTCGCGGCCTCCAGCATCTTCTTCTCCTTCATCGGCCTGGACGCCGTGTCCACCGCCGGTGAGGAGGTCAAGGACCCCCGGCGCACCCTGCCGATGGCGATCATCATCTCGCTGGTGGTGGTCACCGTGCTGTACATCCTGGTGGCCCTGGCCGGCATCGGCGCCCAGCCGTGGCAGAAGTTCGACGGCCAGGAGGCCGGGCTCGCCCAGATCCTCCAGGACATCACCGGCCAGAGCTGGCCCGCCATCCTGTTCGCGATCGGCGCCATCGTCTCGATCTTCTCGATCACCCTGGTGGTCATCTACGGCCAGACCCGCATCCTGTACTCGATGGGCCGCGACGGCATGCTGCCCAAGCGCTTCGCCGAGCTCTCGCCACGCACCGGCACCCCGGTCTGGAACACCATCGTGGTCGGCCTGGGCGTCGGCGTGCTCGCCGCCTTCGTCCCGCTGGCGCGGCTGGCCGACATCACCAGCCTGGGCACCCTGATCGCCTTCTCGGTGGTCTCGATCGGCGTGATCGTGCTGCGCCGCACCCAGCCCGACCTGCCGCGCGGCTTCCGGGTGCCGGGCTACCCGATCGTCCCGCTGGCCAGCGTCGGCTTCTGCGTCTACCTGATCACCGGGCTGCACGCGGACACCTTCATGGCGGGCGGGGCCGCCCTGGTGGTCGCGGTGGCCGTGTACTTCGGCTACAGCATCAAGCACTCCAAGCTGGAGCGGGCCGGGGAGACGGCGGACGCCGGCTCCAAGGTCGGCTGAGCGGGCGACGCGCCGTGGACGGGACCGCACGGGGAACAGCCCTCCCCGGGCGGTCCCGTCCGTGTTCCCACCGGCGTTCCCACGGCTGTTCCCGGCAGTTCGCCCGCCGGTGCTCCCGCCGGTGCTCCCGTCGGCGTCCCCGTCAGCGTCCGAGGTCGTGGCGCCGGACACTCGTGTCCTCCGCATGGCGACAGGGCACCACCCCCGGCCCTAACCTTCCACCATGGTGAGCACCCGCACGCCCGGCTTCTCCCGCCCGCGCGGCCGCTTCACCGGCCGGAGCGCGACGCCGACGGCGCCCGTTCCGGCCGTGCCCCCGACCGGGGCCGGACGACCGCCCGGCGACCGGGGCCACCGGCCGTTCCCCCGCCAGCGTGGCGAGGAGGGTCCGCCGACCCCGCCCGATCGGCTGAATCCGGCCCGGCTCGCCGGACACCGGGGCGTCCAGTTGCTCGGCTGCCTGGTCGCGGCCGGCTGGGCGGCCGGATTCCCGATCGTCTCCGACCTCCCCAACCAGCGGCTGTGGGGCACCCTCGCGGCCCCCGCCTACCTGCTCGCCGGGCTGTTCTGCCTGGTCCTCCCGCGTCGGATCGCGGCCCGCGCCGCGGCTGCGGCGGCCCTGCTCGGCGCCGTCCTGGTGCCGCTGGTGGTCCTCGTGCTGCAGGGCCGCCACCAGTCCGAGGTGATGGTGGTCGAGCGCTCCGCGCGGCTGCTCTTCAGCACCGGGAGCCCCTATCTGCCGGATCCGGTGGTGGTCACCGACTACAACCCCTACCTGCCGGCGATGTCGCTGTTCGGGGTGCCGCGGGCGCTGTTCGGCGACGGCAACGCGCTCGCCCGGCTCGCCGGGGACGCCCGGATCTGGTTCGCGCTGGCCTTCGTCGCCTGTCTGCTGGCGAGCTGGCGGCTGCTGCGGCCGAGCCGGGACCGCGCCCCGCTGCTGCCGCTGACCGTGCTCACCGCCTCGCCGCTGGTCGCGCTGGCGCTCGTCGGCGGCGGGGTCGACCTGCCGCTGATCGGCCTCTGTTGTCTGGCGATGGCGCTGGCCGAGCGGGACCGGACGATCGCCGCCGGACTGGTGCTGGCCCTGGCCGGGACCCTGAAGTGGACGGTCTGGCCGGCGCTGCCGGTGGCCGTCCTGCTGCTCTGGCGGCTCTACGGCCGGCGGCCCGCCGCCCGGGCCGGGCTGACCGCGCTCGGCGCGGCGTGCGCCGTGATGGTGCCCTACGTCCTGACCCGGGCCGAGGAACTGCGCGACCAGGTGGTGCGCTTCCCGCTCGGGCTGACCGCGATCCAGACGCCGGCCGGCAGTCCGCTGCCCGGCAAGGTGCTGGCCGGCTTCGGGCCCACCGGGCACACCGCCTCGCTGGTGCTGCTGACCGTGGGCGGGCTCGGGGTGGCGATCTGGCTGCTGGGCCGGCCGCCGGTCTCCGCGATCGCCGCCGCGGACCTGCTGGCCACCGGGCTGGCGATCGCCTTCATGCTGGCCCCGGCCGGGCGGTTCGGGTACCTGGCGCTGCCGGCGGTGCTGGTGATCTGGCCCCGGCTGGCGGCCCGGCGGTGGAGCGGTGCCAGGCCGCCGGTCCGGTCGGCCTGCCTGCTCAACCAGGCCGGGCCCGCGCTACCGGTGAGGTAGGGCGGGCCCGGTCGGGGGCTCGTGGCCGGCGTTCGCCGGTCAGCGGTTGCCGGCCGCCTTGATGATCGAGGCGACGGCGGGGCCGGCCGCGTCCACGCCGTGACCGCCGCCCTCGACCTCGGCGGCGATCGCGAGGTTGCCCCGGTAGGCGGTGAACCAGCTGTTGGTGGTGGCGATGCCGGTGGCCTCGGCCGAGCCGGTCTTGGCGCCCGCGTTGTCGGAGATCCCGGCCATCACGTCCTTGGCGGTGCCGCCGGTGGCGGTGGCGGCCATCATCTGGCGCAGCTTGCCGGCGACGTCGGGGCCGAGGTCCCGGGGGGCCTTCTGCTGCGGCAGCTCGGCGACCAGGATCGGCTGCTTGAAGGAGCCGCTCTGCACGGTGGCCGTGATCGAGGCGATGGCCAGCGGGTTCATCTGGACCTTGCCCTGGCCGATCGACTGCATGGCCTGCTCGTCCTTGTTGGTGCCGGCGTCCGGCACCACCGCGTCGAAGCTGGGCAGACCGGTCTGCCAGTTCAGGCCGATGCCGTACACGTCCTTGGCCGTGGTGGTCAGCGCGCCCGGCTTGAGGCTGGTCAGGCCCTGGTCGATGAAGGCGGTGTTGCAGGAGATCATGAAGTCCTGCTGCAGCGTGTTGTTCGGGTACGCGTCGGGGAACGAGTTCGGGATCTTCTTCGGGTTGCTGCTCAGGGTCGGGCAGGCCACCGGGGTGTCCGGGTTGACCCCGGCCTCCAGCAGGGCGGTGGAGGTGAGGATCTTCAGCGTGGAACCCGGGGCGAGCTGGCCCTGGAAGGCCCGGTTCAGACCGGTGACCGGCGCGTTGGCGAAGGCCAGGACCTGGCCGGTGCTCGGCTCGATGGCGACGATCGAGCCCTTCTTGCCGCCCAGGTCGGTCATCGCCTTCTCGGCGGCGGCCTGGAGGGTGTTGTCGATGGTCAGCTTGAACGGCTTCGGGGGCTTCGGGTCGACGATGGTGAACAGCCGGTCGGGCACGCTGTTCTGGTCGGCCGCGTTGGTGATCACCACGCCGGTGCCGTTGTCGCTCTGGTCCTTGTTCTGGTCCGCGAGCAGCTTGGCGACCTTGGCCTGCAGGGTCGGGAGCAGCGGGGTGATCGAGGCGCCGGTCAGCGGCTTGTTGTTGCGGTCCACCACGTTGCCGGCGATCGGGGGCAGCGGCTGCACGCCGATCGTCTCGCCCGGGGCCAGGTGCGGGTGGATCACCGTGGGCGCCCAGTGCACGGCCGGGGTGTTGTCGCTCATCTTCACGACGTTCAGGAAGCCGCTGTAGTCCCAGACCCGGTTGGTGCCCTCGAACTCGGCGCGGGCCTTGAAGCCCATCAGCACGCCGGTCGGGGCGGCCGGGGTGGTGGCCGACGGCGAGTCGGTGGCGCCGGGGGTCGGCGCGGCCGAGGCGGTGGCCGGGGGCTTGGCGGCGGCGCTCGGGGTGCCGGTGGCCGCGGCGAAGGCCGCCGGGGTGGCCGGGCCGGCCGGGGTCAGGGTGAGCCCGCTCGGCTTCACCTGGTCCCGGAACGCGGTCAGCGCGGTGGTCGCGCCCGCCGGGTCGTCGGTCAGCGAGGCCGCCTTGGCGAGGTCGCCGGCCGCCCACGCGTCCAGGAAGTCCTTGGTGCCGGCCGTCGCCTGCTCGGCGCTCGGGGGCTCGGCGACCACCGTGCGCGCCTTCTTGGCGGCCGGGGTGTCCTTGTCGTCGGAGCCGCCGACGAGGCTGTACGCCCCGTAGCCGCCCGCGGCGAGCACGGCGACGGCCACGCCGGTGATGAGGCCGGTCTTCGCGCCATTGCGCATGGTGATGTTCCCCCAAGGGTCAGGCGGTCGGGCCGCAGCCGGACGTGGCCGGATGCGCGTTCGGAGTCCAGCCTAGGCAGCCGGACTCCGTGCCCCGGCGAAACGACCGCGTCTTGTGACGGATCTGGTACGTGTCACGCACCACTCCGGTACGCTCCGCCGCCCGGCACCGCCTCCAGCGCGCCCCCGCCGTCAGATCCAGGTGTTGAACCACATCCGCTTGCGCCAGTCCTCCATCGGGATCGTCTCGCCCGTGTACAGGGGGTGGAAGAAGAGGAAGTTCCACATGATCAGCAGGACCACCAGGCCGGCCGCCGCCCCGCCGATGACCCGCCGGTCACGGGAGGCCCCGGCCGGTCCGACCAGCGCGCCCAGCAGCATGGTCACCGCGAGCACCAGGAAGGGCACGAAGCAGACCGCGTAGAACAGGAAGATCGTCCGCTGCTGGTAGGCGAACCAGGGCAGGTAGCCGGCGGCCAGGCCGCAGAGCACCGCGCCGGCCCGCCAGTCGCGCCGGGCCGCCCACCGCCACAGGCAGTAGACCAGGGCGATCACACCGGTCCACCAGAGCAGCGGGGTGCCGATGCCGAGCACCTCGCGGGCGCACTCGCCCACCGTGCAGCCGGCCGTGCCCTGCTTCGGCGACTCGTAGAAGAACGACACCGGCCGGCCCAGCACCAGCCAGCTCCAGGGGTTCGACTGGTAGGTGTGCGGGTCGCTCAGATGGGTGTGGAAGTCGTAGACCGTCGAGTGGTAGTGCCAGAGCGCGCGCAGGCCCTCCGGGATCCACGGGAAGTCGGTGGAGCGGCCGACCGCCCAGTCCCGGCCGTAGCCGCCCTGGTTCGGCACCGTGCTGCTGGCGAACCAGCCCCACCAGGAGGCGATGTAGACGGCCACCGGGACCACCACGAGCGAGACGAAGGCCGGCACCGCGTCCCGGACCAGGGTCCACCGGTAGGGGCGGTCGGCCCCGGCCAGCCGGCGCGAGCCCGCGTCCCACAGCACCGTCAGCAGGCCGAAGGCGGCCGCCACGTACAGGCCGCTCCACTTGGTCGCGCAGGTCAGACCGACGCAGACGCCGGCCGCGATGCGGTACGGGCGCCAGCCCAGGCCGAGCCGGTGGGCGATCCCCGCGTCCGGGCCGCCGTCGCCGAGGGCGGTCAGCCGGGCGGCGATCCGGGCCCGGGTGCGGTCGCGGTCCAGCAGCAGGAAGCCGAAGGCAGCGACGATCCAGAACATCACCACCAGGTCCAGCAGTGCGGACCGGCTCATCACGAAGTGCAGGCCGTCCACGGCGAGCAGCAGGCCGGCCACGCAGCCCAGCAGGGTCGAGCGGAACAGCCGGCGGGCGATCCTCGCCAGCATCAGCACCGACAGGGTGCCGAGCAGCGCCACCGCGAACCGCCAGCCGAAGGGGTTCATCCCGAACAGCTGCTCACCGGCGCCGATGATCCACTTGCCGACCGGCGGGTGCACCACGTACGAGGGGTTCGACCGGTAGGGGACCGGGCCGCCGGACATGATCTGCTCGTTGGCGCCGTCCG
Organism: Streptomyces sp. NRRL S-495; assembly: GCF_000966955.1. NCBI lineage: Bacteria > Bacillati > Actinomycetota > Actinomycetes > Kitasatosporales > Streptomycetaceae > Streptomyces > Streptomyces sp. NRRL S-495. Next base: position 9,070 of record NZ_JZWY01000546.1, on the reverse strand, counting down.
GCCAGCTGATCTCGTAGCCGCCGTGCCAGAGCGCGTAGGCGTCCTTGGCGTAGTACGTCTCGTCGAAGACGATCGCGTTCGGCGAGCCGAGGTCGGCGAACCGCAGCACGCCGGCGAACAGCGTCACCGCGAGCGGGCCGAGCCAGCCGGCCCAGCGGCAGAGCCAGGACCAGAGCGGCTCCGGCAGGGCGAGGCCGAGCCGGAGCAGCAGCGGGGACGGCGGCACCCGCTTCGGGGTGACGCCCGGGCCGTCCGGCATCGGCGGGACCAGGCGCTCGGCCGTGGTCGCGACAGGGGGCGGGGCGTAGCCGAACCGGGCCAGGCCGCGCAGCCAGGCGGCGCGCGGCGGGGGCGGGGCGGGTATGGAGCCGTCCGGGGCAGGGCCGCCGGGTACGTCCGGACCGCCGGGGCCGTCAGGACCGCCGTCGGCGGCCGGGTCGCCGCCCGGGTCGCGCGGGCCCGGCAGGGCGGGCGACGGCTGGTCCGCCAGGACCGGCCCGCCGACGCCACCCCGCGCGGTGAGGTCTGTACCAGTGGGCGTCTGCGCCGCCGTGTCGCCGTTCATCCGCCACATGGTAGGGGTGCGTCACGACGGTGGGACGGCTCCCTCCGAAGCTGCCCGAATCGTCACCAAAAGCGCCCGGCGGCCGGTTGCTGGAAGGATGGGGCCCGTGACAGGTGTACTCGTACTTGCAGGAACCCCCATCGGCGACGTCGCGGACGCCCCGCCCAGGCTGCTCACCGAGCTGGCCGCGGCGGACGTCATCGCGGCCGAGGACACCCGGCGGCTGCGCCGGCTCACCCAGGCACTCGGGGTGACCCCGGCCGGGCGGGTGGTCTCCTACTTCGAGGGCAACGAGGTCGGGCGCACCCCCGAGCTCGTCGAGGCGCTGCTCGGCGGGGCCCGCGTCCTGCTGGTCACCGACGCCGGGATGCCGTCCGTCTCCGACCCCGGTTACCGGCTGGTGGCCGCCGCCGTGGCCGCCGACCTCAAGGTGACCGCGGTGCCGGGGCCGTCCGCGGTGCTCACCGCGCTGGCGCTGTCCGGGCTGCCGGTCGACCGGTTCACCTTCGAGGGCTTCCTGCCGCGCAAGACCGGCGACCGGGCCCGGCAGCTGGCCTCGATCGCCGCCGAGCCGCGCACCATGGTCTTCTTCGAGGCCCCGCACCGGATCGCGGAGGCGCTCGCCGCGATGGCGGAGGCGTTCGGCCCCGAGCGGCCCGCCGCCGTCTGCCGGGAGCTGACCAAGACCTACGAGGAGGTCAAGCGCGGGCCGCTCGGCGACCTGGCCGCGTGGGCGGCCGAGGGGGTCAGGGGCGAGATCACGGTGGTCGTGGCGGGCGCTCCGCCCGCCGCGCCGAAGGAGCTGGGCCCGGCCGAGCTGGCCCGGCTGGTGGCCGTGCGGGAGGAGGCCGGGGAGCGGCGCAAGGAGGCGATCGCGGCGGTCGCGGCCGAACTCTCGCTGCCCAAGCGCGAGGTGTTCGACGCGGTGGTGGCGGTCAAGAACGCCGCCGCGGGCGGAGCCGGCTGAGCGTTCGGCCGGGAGATGGCCGGGGCAGCGGCCGGGAATCCGGTCGGGAACGGTCGACGAACGGTCGGGGAAGGGTCGGAAAGCGCCCCGGCAGGCGCCTGAGCTGCGAGTACACACGGTTCGTGGGCGAGGTGCCGCCGGGCGCGCGGGCGCGTACCTTGGAGAGAAGGCCCCGGGTAAACGCCCGTCGAGCTGAAGCTTCGGTCGAGGTTTTCGGACAGGACCCACCCTTTCGTATAGGGCTTCCCAATCCCCCTCCAAGTCTTCACAAGGCGGGCATCGCCGGGGACGTTCCGGGCATTTGCTGGGATGGAAAGACCCAGCCGGGCGAGCGCCCGGCGGGCGCTGGGAGACGGCTATGAGCGAGACGATCGGTAGCCCCCGCGGTGGCAATGCCCTGAGCGACCCCGGCCCGAGCGGCGCCGGCCCGAGCGGCCGGGCGCACACCCCCGTCGAGACCGTCCGGGAGGCCTACTCCTTCGTGTGCCTGAGCTGCGGGTACGGCTGGGAGCAGGCGTACGACATCGAGCACCACGTGGCCCGGGACGGGCGCGTCGTGTTCGAGTACCACGCCAACGGAGTCCGGGTGCCGTCGCCGCTGCTCAAGCCGGCCTGCCCGGGCTGCGGCGGCCACACCGTCCGGATCATGCGCGAGGGCCGGGTGGCCGGGCAGGACAAGCCGTGGCAGCACGCCCCCGGGTACCCGGCGCACGCGGAGCCGGCCGCCCCGCCCGCCGCGCCGCGACCGGTGCGGACCGCCCCCTCGGGCGGGCGCTGGGCGCGGTTCTGGGCGCGGATGCGGGGCTGACGGTGGCAGCGGCGGTCGGGCCCGGACCCGGGCCCGACTAAGCTTGCCGACCATGGCGGCCACTGCAGACCACAGCACCACCGGGGGCACCACTCCCGCGTACTACGTCACCACCCCGATCTACTACGTCAACGATCGCCCCCACCTGGGCCACGCGTACACCACCGTGGCAGGCGACGTACTGACCCGCTGGCACCGCCAGCGCGGCGAGCGGGTGTGGTACCTGACCGGCACCGACGAGCACGGTCAGAAGATCCTGCGCACCGCGGAGGCCAACGGCGTCACCCCGCAGGAGTGGTGCGACAAGCTGGTCGAGGAGGCGTGGAAGCCGCTCTGGCAGCACCTGGAGATCGCCAACGACGACTTCATCCGCACCACCCAGGAGCGGCACACCGCCCGGGTGCAGGAGTTCGTCCAGGACCTGTTCGACAAGGGCGAGATCTACAAGGGCGGCTACTCCGGCCCGTACTGCGTCGGCTGCGAGGAGTACAAGCTCCCCGCCGAACTGCTCGACGGTGCCGCCGAGGGCGAGAAGCTCTGCCCGATCCACAAGAAGCCGGTCGAGTGGCTGGAGGAGGAGAACTACTTCTTCCGCCTCTCCGCGTACGGCCCGAAGCTGCTGGAGTTCTACGCCGAGAACCCCGGTTTCATCGCCCCCGAGACGGCCCGCAACGAGGTGCTCCGCTTCGTCGAGCAGGGCCTCCAGGACCTCTCCATCTCCCGCTCCACCTTCGACTGGGGCGTCCCGCTGCCCTGGGACGACAAGCACGTCCTGTACGTGTGGGTGGACGCGCTGCAGAACTACATCACCGCGGCCGGCTACGGCGCCGACCCGGAGCGGTTCGCCGAACTGTGGCCGGCCTCGGTGCACCTGGTCGGCAAGGACATCCTGCGCTTCCACGCGGTGATCTGGCCCGCGATGCTGATGGCCGCCGGGCTGCCGCTGCCCAAGCGGGTCGTCGCCAACGGCTGGCTGATGGTCGGCGGCGAGAAGATGTCCAAGTCCAACCTGACCGGCATCTCGCCCACCGACCTGACCTCGCACTTCGGCGTGGACGCCTACCGCTACTACTTCCTGCGGGCGATCCCGTTCGGCACCGACGGCTCGTTCTCCTGGGAGGACTTCGCCGCCCGGTACACCTCCGAGCTGGCGAACGACTTCGGCAACCTCGCCTCCCGGGTGGCGGCCATGGTCGGCAAGTACTTCGACGGCGTGCTGCCGGCCGCCGCGGCGCCGGGCGCCGCCGAGCAGGCCGTCACCGAGGGCCTCGCGGCGGCGGTCGCGACCGCGGACCGGAAGATCGGCGAGGAGCTGGACTTCGCCGGCGGAATCGCGGCGATCTTCGAGTTCGTCAAGCAGGTCAACGGCTACCTCACCGAGCAGGAGCCGTGGAAGGTCGCCAAGGACGACTCGGCCGAGGGCCGGGACCGGCTGGCCACCATCCTCTACACGGCGGCCGAGTCGCTGCGGGCCACCGCGGTGCTGCTCAACCCCGTCATGCCGGCCACCGCCGAGAAGCTCTGGGAGTCGCTGGGCGCCGCCGAGGGCCTGGGCGCGCTCGCGGAGCAGACCGTCGCGCAGGCGGCGCAGTGGGGCCTGCTGCCGGTCGGTGCCACCGTCACCAAGGGCGACATCCTGTTCCCGCGGCTCGAGGAGAAGCCGGCCGCCTAGGGTCTGACCCTGGGGCCGGAGGAGGACGACCGATGCCGAAGAAGGACGACGAGCGGTCCACCCCGCCGCCGCTGCCGGCTCCGCTGGCGGTGGCGGTGGCGGACTCGCACACCCATCTGGACATGCAGTCCGGCACCCCCGAGGAGGGCCTCGCCAAGGCCGCCTCGGTCGGGGTGGCCACCGTCGTCCAGGTCGGCTGCGACGTGCCGGGCTCGCGCTGGGCCGCCGATCTGGCGGCCCGGTTCGAGCAGGTGCACGCCGCCGTCGCCCTGCACCCCAACGAGGCGCCGCGGATCTTCCTCGGCGACCCCGACGGGTGGTCCGGGCAGCGGCGCGAGCCGGGCGGGCAGGCCGCGCTCGACGCGGCGCTGGCCGAGATCGACGCGCTCGCGGCGCTGCCGCAGGTCCGCGCGGTCGGCGAGACCGGCCTCGACTACTTCCGGACCGGGCCGGAGGGCGTGGAGATCCAGAAGGAGTCGTTCCGCCGCCACATCGCGATGGCGAAGCGGCACGGCAAGGCCCTGGTGATCCACGACCGGGACGCCCACGAGGACGTCATCGCCGTCCTGCTGGAGGAGGGCGCCCCCGAGCGGACCGTCTTCCACTGCTACTCCGGCGACGCGGAGATGGCCAAGGTCTGCGCCGAGCACGGCTGGTACCTCTCCTTCGCCGGCCCGGTCACCTTCAAGGCCAACCAGCCGCTGCGGGACGCCCTGGCGGTCACCCCGCTGGACCGGGTCCTGGTCGAGACCGACGCCCCCTTCCTCACCCCGCACCCCTACCGCGGCCGCCCCAACGCGCCGTACCTGATCCCGGTCACGGTGCGCTCGATGGCGGACACCCTGGGCCTGCACGAGGACGAGCTCGCCACGGCGATCGCGGAGAACACGGCGCGGGCGTTCGGGTACTGAGTCAGCCGAACGCGGCCCCGGGCGCCGGCGACCGGCCCCGGGGCCGGTCGCCGAGCTGTGAGGGGGCGGGGCGCCCGTATCCTTGGCGGGTGAGCACCACCGACCCCACCTCTGACAACCGCCCCCAGCCTTCGGCCGGGGGGACCCCCTTGCTCGGCGGCGCGGACATCCGGGCGCTCGCGGAAGCGTTCGGCGTGAAGCCGACCAAGCAGCGCGGGCAGAACTTCGTCATCGACGGCAACACCGTGCGGCGGATCGTCCGGGCCGCGGAGGTGACGGCCGAGGACACGGTGGTCGAGGTCGGGCCCGGGCTCGGGTCGCTGACCCTCGCGCTGCTGGAGGTCGCCCGGCACGTCACCGCGGTCGAGATCGACCCGGTGCTGGCCCGCCACCTGCCGGACACCGTGGCCGCCCGGATGCCGGGCCGGGCCGACTCCTTCGACCTGGTGTTCAGCGACGCCATGCTGGTCACCGAGCTGCCCGGTCCGGCGCCGACCGCGCTGGTCGCCAACCTGCCGTACAACGTGGCCGTGCCGGTGCTGCTGCACATGCTCGCGACCTTCCCCAGCATCGAGCGGACCCTGGTCATGGTGCAGAGCGAGGTCGCCGACCGGCTCGCCGCCAAGCCGGGCAACAAGGTGTACGGCGTCCCGTCGGTCAAGGCCAACTGGTACGCCGAGGTGAAGCGGGCCGGTGCGATCGGCCGCAACGTCTTCTGGCCCGCCCCCAACGTCGACTCCGGGCTGGTCTCGCTGGTCCGCCACGACCCGCCGAGCACCACCGCGAGCCGCGAGGAGGTGTTCGCGGTCGTCGACGCCGCGTTCGCCCAGCGCCGCAAGACCCTGCGGGCCGCGCTGGCCGGCTGGGCCGGCTCCGCCGCCGGGGCCGAGCAGGCGCTCGCCGCCGCCGGGATCGACCACAAGCTGCGCGGCGAGATGCTCACCGTCGAGCAGTTCGCCGCCATCGCCGAACACAAGCCGGAGTAAGGGTTTCCCAGTGACCGTCACGGTACGCGTGCCCGCCAAGGTCAACGTCCAGCTCGGGGTCGGCGGACTGCGCGCCGACGGCTTCCACGACCTGGCCAACGTCTTCTTCGCGGTCGCCCTCGGCGACGAGGTGACCGCGACGGCCGGCGAACCCGGCACGGGCGTCACCCTCAGCTGCACCGGACCGGACGCCGAGGCCGTGCCGCTGGACGACAGCAACCTCGCCGCCCGCGCCGCCCGGCTGCTCGCCGCCCACCACGGCCTCGCCGCGACCGACGTCCACCTGCACATCGCCAAGGCCATCCCGGTGGCCGGCGGCATGGCCGGCGGCAGCGCGGACGGCGCGGCCGCGCTGGTCGCCTGCGACGCCCTGTGGGGGCTCGGCACACCCGTCGAGGTGCTGCTGGAGCTCGCCGCCGAACTCGGCTCGGACGTGCCGTTCGCTCTGGTCGGCGGCGTCGCGCTGGGCCGTGGCCGGGGCGAGATCCTGGAGCCGCTGCCCGTCGCCGGCACCTACCACTGGGTCTTCGCGGTCGCCGACGGCGGCCTGTCGACGCCCGCGGTCTTCCGTGAGTGCGACCGCCTGCGCGAGGAGGCGGGCACCGGTTCCGCCGACACCGAGGTGGCCACCCCCGACGCCGACCCCGCGCTGCTCGCGGCCCTCGCCGACGGCGACGCCGTCGCCCTGGCCGCCGCGCTGACCAACGACCTCCAGCCGGCCGCCCTGTCGCTGCGCCCCGCCCTCGCCGCCACCCTGCGGGCGGGCACCGAGGCCGGTGCGATCGGCGCCCTGGTCTCCGGCTCCGGGCCGACCTGCGCCTTCCTGGCCAAGGACGCGGACGCCGCCGAGGCCGTCGCGGCCGCACTGCGGGCCTCCGGCAGCTGCCGGGCCGCGCACGCCACGTACGGGCCGGTGCCGGGCGCGGCGGTGACCGCGGGGGAGTAGCGGGTGAGTAGCGCGAGCGGAACGGGAAGCGGGGCAGCGGCGGCCGCCGGCTCGGGCTCGGGCGGGGAGTCGAGGCGGGCCCACTAGGCTGGGGAGGATCCGGACCTCCGCCCGAGCCCGGACCGTCGAACCCAGGAGCGCAGCACACGTGGCCGTCAATCTCGCCACCATCGAGTCCGTCACGAAGGTGTACGGCACCCGGGCCCTTCTGGACGGGGTCAGCCTCGGCGTCAGCGAGGGGGACCGGATCGGCGTCGTCGGACGCAACGGGGACGGCAAGACCACCCTGATCCGGATGCTCGCCAAGCTGGAGGAGCCGGACGGCGGGCGGATCACCCACGTCGGCGGGGTGGAGATGGCCGTCCTCACCCAGCACGACTCGCTGGACCCGGACGCCACCATCCGGCACGAGGTCATCGCCGGCCGCGCCGACCACGAGTGGCTCGGCGACTCCCGCATCCGCGACATCATCGAGGGCCTCTTCGGCGGCCTCGACCTGCCCGGCTTCCCCGACGGCCTGGACACCGTCATCGGCCCGCTCTCCGGTGGTGAGCGCCGCCGGATCGCCCTCGCCAAGCTGCTGCTCGGCTCGCCCGACCTCATCGTGCTCGACGAGCCCACCAACCACCTCGACGTCGAGGGCATCGCCTGGCTCGCCCAGCACCTCCAGAACCGCCGCTCCGCGCTCGTCTGCGTCACCCACGACCGCTGGTTCCTCGACCAGGTCTGCACCCGGATGTGGGACGTCCAGCACGGCTCGGTGCACGAGTACGAGGGCGGCTACTCCGACTACGTCTTCGCGCGCGCCGAGCGCTCCCGGATCGAGGCCACCGAGGAGCAGAAGCGCCAGAACCTGGCCCGCAAGGAGCTCGCCTGGCTGCGCCGCGGCGCCCCGGCCCGCACCTCCAAGCCGCGCTACCGCATCGAGGCCGCCAACGCGCTCATCGCCGACGTGCCGGAGCCGCGCGACAAGAGCGAGCTGATGAAGTTCGCCAACGCGCGCCTGGGCAGGACCGTCTTCGAGGTCGAGGACATCACGGTGAAGGCCGGCCCGAAGCTGCTGCTGGAGAACGTCACCTGGCAGCTCGGCCCCGGCGACCGGATCGGCCTGCTCGGCGTCAACGGCGCCGGCAAGACCTCGCTGCTGCGGGCGCTGCGCGACGCGTACACCTCGGAGGGCGACATCCAGCCCGACTCCGGCGTGGTCAAGGTCGGCAAGACGGTGCGGCTGGCGTACCTCTCCCAGGAGGTCGCCGAGCTGGAGCCGACCACCCGGGTGCTGCAGGCCGTCGAGCAGGTCCGCTCCCGGGTCGACCTCGGCAAGGGCCGGGAGATGAGCGCCGGCCAGCTGTGCGAGCAGTTCGGCTTCGGCAAGGACAAGCAGTGGACGCCGGTCGGCGACCTGTCCGGCGGCGAGCGGCGCCGGCTCCAGCTGCTCCGGCTGCTGATGGACGAGCCCAATGTGCTCTTCCTCGACGAGCCCACCAACGACCTCGACATCGAGACGCTGAACCAGCTGGAGGACCTCCTCGACGGCTGGCCCGGTTCGATGATCGTGATCAGCCACGACCGCTTCTTCATCGAGCGGACCACCGACGTGACGTACGCGCTGCTCGGTGACCGGCGGATGCGGATGCTGCCGAACGGCGTCGACGAGTACCTGCAGCGGCGGGCCGCGATGGCTGCCGCCGCCGCTGCCGCCGCTTCGGCCGCTGCTTCGGTGGCGTCCGGCGCGACCGGTGCCGCCGCGGGCGGCGCTGAGGACTCGGCGTCCGCGCTGTCGGGCGGCGACCTGCGGGCGGCGAAGAAGGAGCTGCAGAAGCTGGAGCGCCAGATCGCCAAGCTGGACCAGAAGGAGTCCAAGCTGCACGCCCAGCTCGCCGAGCACGCCGCCGACTTCTCCAAGGTCGCCGAGCTGGACAGCCAGCTGCGGGCGGTCCGGGACGAGAAGGAGGAGCTGGAGATGACCTGGCTGGAGCTGGCCGAGCAGGTCTGACGGGGGCGGGGTCGCCGGAAGGGACCGAGCGGGCGGCCGGCTCAGCGGGGCGGGCCGCCGGCGAGCAGGGCGTCCAGTTCGTCCGCCGCCCGGCCCAGCGCGCTGCGCGACGGGTCGTGCGGCCGGGTCGGCCGCGCCGCCGCCCCGGTCGGCGGACGGTGCGCGCGCGCCGCGGCCGTCAGCTCGTCCAGCGCCCGGCCGACCCGCTCCACCTCCGCC
>NZ_JZWY01000545.1:0-18602 GCF_000966955.1 Streptomyces sp. NRRL S-495 | reverse complement strand
TCGAGCCGATGATCACGGCCTGGAAGAAGGACCGGGTGACGCGATCGGCAACCGGGGATCCGGGGTCCTGTGATCTGCGGGAGATCGTGAACGCGGTCTTCTGCCAGAACCGGACGGGCTGTCAGTGGCGCTACCTGCCCCATGACCTGCCGTCCTGGGCGGCGGTGTTCTACTACTTCGGCCTGTGGCGCCAGTACGGGCTCGACCAGCCGGTCCAGGAACTCCTGCGCTGCCAAGTACGGGAGAGGGTCCGCCGATTGGAGGACCCGTCCCTCGTGATCATCGACACCCAGTCCGTCCGTGCGGCCGCCGGTGTTCCGAAGACCACGACGGGACTGGACGCGAACAAGAAGGTGTCGGGCCATAAGCGGGGACTGGCCGTCGACGTCATGGGGCTGATCATCGGTGTCGTAGTCCCGGCCGCCTCCAGATTGCCTGAACGACGCCGCCCTGGGTCCGCACCTGGAAAAGCCACGGCTACTGGAAGGGAAAATACGTTCGATTATTATCAGCCGATCTAGCCAGCCACCGGATATTGGTCCGACAGGGCCCGGCGGCGCTTTGGTCTTGTTGCCACTGCGACAATGTCCTACATGCCCGGCATATTCATACTGCCGCTCCGATGCGCTTCTTTGCGCCGCACGGGAATCCAAGGCATCTCGGGACAAGGATGACCATAAGCAGCCGGGATACGCCAAACGTACGTCACAAGCTCTTGAGCGGCTGTGTGTATCGCGGTTCCCTTGGAGGCGTTCAGCCAGATGGCGACCACGGCCTGAGCACAGCGCCGAATTCAGAAACGTCGACAACGCCCCTGTGAGCATTAAAGGTGCGCAAGTCCGCCGTACTACAGCGGAGTTTTACAGAAATCTGCAGGTCAGCGGCTCGCGTCCAGTCGAAGCGCCGCTGTAGTACCTGGCGAGTGGCACGACCGCCCAAGAGTAGGCAAACTGCCATTTCCAGGTAGAACAGCAGAGTGACAGCGTCACTCACCAGTTTGCCGGATCAATCGACGACGATTGGCAGAAGACCGACACTCGCCAACGTCGTCGCGTCATGGGTCTGGGCACTATGCATGGAGACCCGCCACTTGACATCAACACCCAGTTGAAGGTGAGCAACGGCACCTCAGACCCGACGACCACCGATGGCAACCTCACTACCATCTACGAGGAGTGACCGTGGACAGTTGGAGCTGGTGGTTACTCACCACATTCGCAGCGGGCTCGGCCACCCTAGTGGTGGTCTGCTCGATTGCCTACCATCAGCTCACGAACGGTCCGCAGATCAAGATGGGCATCGAGGCGCTCACGGGTGTCAGCGCAGTGGTACAGGAACGGGTCGACCAGGAGGGTGGCCGGATCAAGATCAACGGTGAAATCTGGTCGGCCCGGGCATTTCACCCCAGCAGCGCGTACGAGCCGGGACAGCAGGTCGACGTAGTAGCGATCCAGGGCGCCACCGCCCTGGTCATCTAGTGCCGCATCAGGCAACCTTCGCCTCGGTGTGACATGTCGTCCGGCTACTGCGCCGGGCCGCTTCAAGCGGTCAGAATGATCACGTGGCTGAACGTGTGCAGGTCCGGGAAATCGATGAGGACGAGGGGCGACGGCTACTGCGGATTGTCCGCCGGGGCACCGGTTCGGTGGTGACCTGGCGGCGGGCCCAGATGGTGTTGCTCTCCGCCCAGCGCATGAACGTGGCGAAGATCGCCGAGGTGACGTTCACCAGCGTGGACCGCGTCCGGGACGTGATCCACAACTTCAACACGGACGGGTTCGACTCGCTCTACCCGAAGTACCGGGGCGGCCGGCCGAGGACCTTCGCGCTGCCCGAACGTCGCGAGATGAAGAAGATCGCCAAGTCCAAGCCGACCAGCGGCCTCATCCTGCGTCGTAACGCGGCCACCCACCTCGTCCAACGCGCCCGCGGCGGAAGCCTGCACGAAGCAGCCCAGTTCCTCGGCATCAAAGTCGGCGAGCACGGCGTCGGCTTCGGCACCAAGCTCGGCAAGTGGGCCCGCGCCCAGGACAACCTCCACGCCTTCGGCACCGCCCTGGACGCCATCGCCGCCGACCTCGAAGCCTCGCCCCGCACCGACTACCAGCACCGTCGCCGAAGCCTCACGAACTGGACACTGCCGCCCGCAACCTGGGACCGCACGCTCGCCCAGCTGCGGCGATGGCCCGGCAATCGGCTCATCACCGACGACCGGAAACGGCTCGCCGTCTCCGCCTACATCTGGGCCCGCGTCACCCAGGGCGAGTACTTCTTCTCCCCCTGTCCCTCCCACATCGCAGCCGACCCGGCCGCCAGCGATCTCTGGAAGTACCACCGCAGATTCACCTGCACCTGGCTCAGGCAAGCGGACGACCACCCGCACTACCGCGAGCTGAAGGTGCTACTCGACGATCATGGCGACCGACTCGCCAAAGCCATCGATGCCCAGCGCTGTCACCTGCACTGGTAGTTGGCCAAGGTGAACGTATCGCCAGAGGCCGGGAGCCGGCTTCCAGGGGCAGGTGGCCAGTTTGTTTGGGCCAGTCCTCCCCGAGTACGAGCGCAGCCGTCATCATCAGACTTCGCTCTACGCGCTGGGCTCCGTCGCCTTGTTGTGGATAGCCGCCTTGATCAAGCGCACTGGCACGGCCGGCCAGATCTTACCGACCGTGCCGGCTGGCCTGCCGGCCAGCCGACTGACGGTCCTGACAAGCTTCGCGGGGTCGTGGGGCTTGACGGCTCAGTCGGCCACGCCGGCCTTCTTGCCGCGCTCGACCTTCGCGCTGCCGCTCTCCACGGTCAGCATGACGACCGGCACGAACCTGTAGGCCGCCATCGTGCGGATCTCCTCCACCATCGCCAGGCCGTCCTCCTTGTTCGGCATGTTGATGTCGGAGACGATCAGGCTGATCGGCCCGGTCTCCTGCAGCTTCCTGATGCCGTCCACGCCGTCCTCAGGCTCCACGGCGTCGTAGCTGTCAGGGCCTGGTTGTCGTGGACGTTGGCCTCGGAGATTGCGAGCGACAACGGGTCAGCACCCTTCGGCAGTGAGCGTGATATCGGAGGGATAGACAAGCCCATCCTCATGGTCGACCCTGATTGCAGCATCCGTGAATTTCAGGGTATAAGTGCCGCCCCCCTGGCACTGGTATGCTTCCCAGCGTTCATCCTTCCCGGAATCCGGGTCATATGCGACGGCGAAGCGGTCCGTCTGCTGGATGACCTTGCCGTCTTTGCTTAGCGTGTATTCGCCCGAAATACTCGCACAGGCCCGATTCTTCCAATAGAAGAGAACCTTCGCCGAGCAGCGGAGCTCCACCAGCACCACGGGATGGCCGTCCCTGACGGTCAGGCAGGGTTCGAAGTGTGCCCATGCATTCTTCGTGGCGTTGTATCGGTCCCTCGCGGAGCAGCTGCTGGGCGGCTCGGCGGCGGATGCGAATGGCGGCGCGATGGCGCCGGCCAGAGCCAGGGCAGTCGTGACAGACGCTAGAGACAAAAGGCGCGAAAGTGGGCTTTTCATAGTATTCCCAAAGACGTGAGCCGCGGTGCAGCGCGCGGGGGCGGAAGTTGGCACAAAGGTAGCCTCGAACGGTTGCGCAGCTTCAGAAGTTCGTCACCTGTCACCCGCACGGAGTATCTCCAGTCGCCCTGGGATAGCCTTGGCAGACGGTTCGGCATTCCTGTCTTTTGTCCTCAATGTTCACAAAGTGGCCTCCAGCGATAGCCCTTGAGGCACCAGTCCTGCCCAACAGGTCGGCGAGTAACCGTCCTCGTGAACCGCCCAACCCGAATGGCTATCTCGCCCGTGATGCCGCTCCCATCGACTTTCGTCGCCACCGAAGCCAGATGGATCTGCAGCGGGGCGACCGGCGTACACGACGGCCGTCCAGCGGCCCGCTGTGCTGGGCCCCGGAACACCTTGGGGGTGACCGGGTACCAGGGCACGGCAGGCTGCGCCGGGTGGTGGTGTGGTGGTCAGGTGGTGCGGTAGGCGATGTGGAGGGTGTCGCCGCTGCCGCCGGCCAGCGCGGGGCCGGACATGGTCGTGGTGTTCGGGACGCTCTGGGTGAAGCCGCTCCAGGTGGTGCCGTTGAACTTGCCCACCCAGGTGTAGTCCTCCATACCGCGCTGCGCGACGTAGAGCGTGCCGCCGGCGACCGCGAGAGCGGGCTCGGAGCCGGTCGCACCGGTGATACGGGTCGTCGCTCCCCACTGCCCGTTGGCGGGCGAGAGGACCTTGACGTCGCCGGGCGCATCGGCGGGCGGCGGATTGCCGACCCACCTGAGCTGGAGACGGTAGCGGCCCTCGATGCCGCCGTCGAACACCCAGCCCGTCGAGCCGGATCCGCCGTCGGTCACCAGGTTCCGCAGCGCGGCCTGGTCGAAGACCAGGGTGCGTTCCTGCACCAGGTCGTCGGGGTTCTTGAACCATTCGATGAACTTGGCGATGAGATACGCGATCCCCGCCACGAGCGTCATGTAGTCGAGCATGTCGCCGTACTGGGGGATCACGATGCCGATGTTGGTCATGAGGTCGACGAAGGACATCAGCTCCTGGCTGATGATGACCAGCTTCTCCCGGAGCTGCTCCCGCCACCCGTCGCCGCCGTCGTCCTGCTCCCAGCAGGAGATGTTGCAGACCAGGGCGGTGTCGACGCGGCCGTGGTACAGCGTGGTGCCGAGCAACGGGGGGAAGTCGATCCATTCGTTCTTGTCGACGTTGTTGAACACCCAGGAGAGGCGCTCCTGCCGGTCGCCGAACATGCCGGCGGAGGACAGGCCCCAGTAGATCTCGTCGGAGGCTCCGCCGTCGTTGGACTCCTTCTCGCACAGGAACGAGTACAGGTCCACCTGGGCGATGAACGAGGCCAGCGCGCCCGGGTCCGCCGGTGGCGGCGCGGAGGACGTCACCACCGTGGCCCCGTAGCCGTAGGCGGCCTGACCGGCGTTGAACTCCTCACTGTCGAACGTGTCCCCCTCCCCAGGAAGGGGGCCGCTCAGGTCCACCATGCTCACGTTCGGCTGCGCGAGGGTCTCCTCCCGCAGCGCGGGCAGGTCCTTGAGGAGATCGGCGCTGGTGTATCCCTCGGCGACAGTGCGGCCGGTGAGCGTGCCGGGCAGGACCGAGGCCGTGACACCGGCCGCGTTCTCCTGGCGGAACAGACGCCCGAACGCGTGGACCTCCTCCTCGTCCAGCAGCAGCCGCAGCGGCCGCACCAGCGTCTCCTCCAGGCGCGACGCGGCGTGCAGCATCACCCCGTACAACAGGCCCGATCCCCGCGACGCGGGCGTGCGCTGGGCGGCGCGCGCCCCCAGCGGCTCGCCCCGCAACTGGCCCCGCAACCGCTCCAGCCGTTCCGCCTGCGTCGTTCCGAACTCCACCGACCGCACGAACAACCCCCAAAGGGCCCGACGATCACGGCCAGGCACAGCAGCCGGCCGCGGACCGATCATCCCGGCACCGCAACCGTGAGCGATAGATTGTTTACGGAAAGTTATCGGAAGCGTCGCGGCCCTCCCCCAACGCCTCCCGGAGGGCGGCCAGCCAGCCAGCGGGCAGGGCGATCGGGCGCGCACCCCGGGCCCCACTCGCGGCACCCGTCCGCACGCAAGGCGGACCGTGCTCCCGTCCGGGCACTGGGCCGTGAGCAAATCCGGGACCACAACGGGCCCTGGCGCATCCGCCGTGCGCGCGGACGCCGCCAGGTTGCGAGACCTGGCTCGATTCGACCACCGCCACCGCCGGTGCGCCCTCGGCGCCAGCCGACGCGTGCGGCCCGCCACCCGGCCCCCGGGATGCCGGCCGTGTTCGGGACGGCACTGGCTCATAGAAACCGCTCTGCATCAGCGGTGCAACGGAAAGATCGCGGAGAGCGGCAGCCGTGCCGCTGGGCGCGCGAGGAGTGAGCGCAGGAGTGCCGACCAGGTCGAACCCGACATCACGGTCCTGGACTACAAGATCGACGACGGGAGCCCCGGGAGCGGGGCCGTATGCGTCTGCTCGGCGGTTGCCCCTGACCTAGGACCTGTACATGCCTCCCTCGGGACTGATGGGCTGGGCGTAGAAGTTCTCGGTCGGGATGTGGGCGGAGACGATGATGCTGGCGTTTGCGAGGCGCTCGTCCGCTCGGGGCGTGACACCGGAGGGCGATTCAGGGGTTGACTCGAAGACAATCGCGACCACTGCGGTGTAGTCCCCTGCCTCGCAGCGGCCTGGCGAGGGGGCGGCGGCAATCACCAGCTCGGCCCGTGCCTCGGCGGCGTCTACGACCTGTTGAGGCGAGTCCGTCAGCGGCACGCCGTTGAAGGTTACGGTCAGCGGGATCGTCGTCCTCCCGTTGAAGAGGGACGCGGGCGCTTCGAGATGGGCACGAATACCCCCGGACTCCGCGCTCTTGACGCTGTAGAGAGCCCTGATCGGGGAAAGGCCGTTCGAGCTGACGTCGTAGCCCATCGTCTCCTCTCGGTCGCCGAAGTTCGGATCCTCGGGCCGGACGTACCACTGTGTCGTCGTCATGCGATGAGGGTAGCGGCGCACGCACACTCCGTACGCCGCCTGTGGTCGACCGAACTGCGGGGAGCGAGCAGCTACGTGGCCCAGCGGCCGGGCCCTGCCGGCGGCGCCTTGGCCTACACCGGTCCGGGTGTGGATCCGGGCGCGTCCTCGTCCAGGAGGTAGTCCAGGTTCGCCTCCGAAATGCGGAGCGCACGGTCTTGCTCCTGAACCCAGTACAAGAAGCCCTTCGGTGCCGAAAGCCGGTTCACGGAGGTCGACGGGGTCCGTACGATGGAGAGGCCGTCAGCCGTTTTGACGTAGTACGTGCCGCCGTCGCCGAACGGGTCCTGGTAGTTGCCGGGGCTCTGGGTGCGCAGCAGGGCCTCCCAGCCGGACTTGCCCATCGCCTGGATCGCAGGGCGGTCGTGGTAGGTGAGAGGTGTCGGGATTGCCATGGTGGCCCCTTAGCTTCGCTTCTGGTCTGGACATGATCACTCTAGGGATCCCACGCGGCGACTGAGGGCAATCGCTACTTTTTCGCCGCCACTCGGCCGGACGTCGACCCGCAGCAACCCATCGAGCCGCTGGCCTTCCTCGCCGGCCCCCTGCGGGAAACCGGCCAACTCGCACAAGCAACGGTGCGAGGTACAGGTCTACGACGGAATCGGGCAGGCCCTGCAACACCTGGGTCGCGCCAGCGAGGCCGCCAACTTCCACCGGGTCGCCGCCACCGTCGCCCCGCCAACACACCAGCGCTCAACTGGCCAACTAGACCGCTCACTGGCCAACTGAAGCGCTCAGTCACAGCAGCGTCTTCCCGGCAGACAGACCTGATTTCAGGTCAATAACATGTTAGTGCCCTATCGTTGACCGGCAACGAGTCGGTCCGCGATGGCATCATTTCGGGTCGGTACGACGACGGAGGGAGAGTCCAGTGAGCAGTCTCAACAAGGGTCTGGAACGGATCGAGGTAGACCTGTCGTGGGATCCGAGTCCCGCAGGTTCGGCGGGTCACGATCTGGATCTCGTCGCCGCGACGTACGCCACGGACGCCCCGTCCGGCGCCCCGGCCTACCTGGTCCACTTCGACAGCCGCGCTCCCGACGGCACGATCACACTCACCAGGGACAGCCGCGACGGCAAGGGCCTCGGCGTCGACGAGCGCCTGGTCCTGGAACTCGACCGCCTGGCGCACCGCTACCCCCGGGTGGTCGTGGGCGTCGCCATCCAGCAGAACGCCAGCCGGCTGACGTTCGGGGACATAGCGAACCCCGTGGCCAGGATCCGGAACGGGCGCGCCGAGTTGGCGGCAGTGGACTTCGCCGGCGTCGACGGGGCAACGGCCGCGAGGGTCGCGGAGTTCGTCCGGAACAGCTCGGGGGTCTGGGCGTTTCGGCCCGGCGCCCACGGTTTCGACGCCGATCCGGCGACTTTCGCGAGGATCATGGGCACCTGACAGGGCTTCACTAGGTGGCCCGTATCCGAACGACAGCCGGGGTGCCCGTGACGCCCCTGACTCCGCCCCCCCGGCAAGAGACCACGGGCGACCGGGCCGGCCGGTCAGGCGCTCACGCCTCCCCGCGCCGTGCTTTCCAGCGGTCCGGCAGCCCCTCCAGTTCCGTGATCTCGAAATCGAAGAACCCGGTGCTCCGGCGAGTCGCCCACCGACACACTCTCCGCCCCGAGGGTGGCCTCGCCCTCCTCGAGCACCCGGACCGGCGCACCAGGACCTCGTCCCGCCGGGTCGGCGACTCGAACCGGACGTCGTCGAGAACCCGGAGGCGGTCGCGACGGGAACCGGGCTCGCACCCCTTGGAGACCAGCATTCACTTCGTACACAAGTGTCCGTTATCGCGCATGGGCGGTCATTGGCGCTCATCGCGCGTGATCCCAAAGTGCTCCCCAAGCGGCCCCCAGGGCCCCGGTCACGGCGAGTGATCACCAATCTGGCGGGCATTCAACCAGCGCGGCGCGGCCGGCATCATGATCGCTGAAGGCATCCCCGTCGCCGTCGTCTCCAAGACGATGCACCACTCCACCCTTGCCATCACCATCAGCCTCTACGGCCACCTCCTCGAAGACTCCGCCGACGAAGCCGTCACAGCGCTCTGCACCGCCCTCGACCAGGCGGATTCCGAGGCGGTCCGTCGAGCCGACGCTGCGGGCGGCGGAGGCTTCCGACAGGCAGCGTGACTGAACCGGGCCCCTTGCGTCAGGCGCTCGTGCCGGGCTGCTGGTCGGCAGTCTCCGAGCCGCCGGGGGCAGGGTCCTCGGCCTCCTCCTCCGCGACGTCCGGCTCAAGGAGGTAGAGAAGGTCCTGTACTGCCCAGTCCGGAAGGGTGAGCGCGGCGGGGACCGGCAGCACGGCGTCGCGCCGGAGGGATTCCTCCTCCGCGACGGCCTCGGTGAGCCACGCGAACGTGTCGTCGGCCAGCAGATCGGGATGGGAGGCGGCGGTGTCCGCGAGCATCTCGGCGTCGGGGAAGGCGGCCCGGCGCGCCGGGCCGCGGTCTCGTACCAGCCGGATCCCCACCATTCGCCGACTGACTCGGTGCGGAAGCCGTGCAGGCCGAGCAGCCGCAGCACGGTGTCCGGTCCGAGGGTGTCGTCAGCCCACTGCCAGAGGTCCCGCTTCACGGTCACTCCCCCGCGGTGAGCCAGCGCAGGCGCCCGTCCTTGGGAGAGGTTCGGCAGGTGAGGGCCAGCCCCTTCGAGGAGGTGGCGGTGGCGCCGGCCTCGCGGCACTTGCGGTGGGGTTCGTTGCAACTCCCCTTCTTCTTGCCCGGTATCTCGGCGCAGTTCTCGGTGTCGTGAGCTTCCTTGCCCTCGGGGGAGAGGTTGTCGTAGTTGCTCCCGTCGTGCCGCCCCGGGGAATCGACGTCCGGGTCCGCAATCCCGGTGGGCGTCCAGGTCCCGCGGCTCCTGGTGGGTGATGCGGCGGCACCGGCCAGGGGCGCGGTCGGCGACGCCGTCCGAGACGGGGTCGACGGGTTGGAGGCCGTCGGCACGGGCGACACCGACTGGGCGGCGGACGAGGTGGGTGCGGATGATGAGGTCGACGCGGAGGACGGAGGCGGCGCGGCCGCAGGCGACGTACCAGCGCCACATGCCGCGGCCATGCAGAGGATCACACCCGTGGCGGCTAGGGCGCGTATCTGGTTGTGATCAATCTGCGGGTTTCGCCCTCGGGGCATCGCCACCCGGTTCGACAAGAAGCCCGAGAGCCACCTCGCCGGCCTCCACCTCCGCGCCTCGATGATCTGGATCAAGGACCTCACCAAGACCACTCCTTGATCACGACCAAATACGCTCCCTAGTCGAGGGTGTACGCCTCGTAGCGGACGGCGTCGGGCGTGCGGGCGGCCGAGGCGACGGCGAGGGTGTGGTTGAGCCACTGGTAGCGCTTGTCGCCGGTCTCGAAGCGGCAGAAGAGGCGGAAGTAGTACTCGGCCGGGTCCACCGCCTCGCCGGCGGCCAGTCTGCGCAGTACGTCGGGCGGACCGTGGCGGATGCCGTTGGTACTCAGGCAGAGGTGCGCTCCGTCGTGCGTGCGCAGTGTGGAGCGGGTGTCGATGGTGGCCGTGCCGTCGGGGTGCAGGACCTGCCAGTCCGCGCCGCCGGGAAGGTGCGGGCCGTTGAAGTTCCCGCCGATGATGTTGATCACCCGGCGGCGGCCCAGGTGCGAGTCGCCGAGGTCGAGTACCGGGTCCAGGTTCACCTCGAACGAGGCGAGGTGCTTCAGTTTCATCCCACGCTCCACGAGGCGCGCTCGTTCAGGAGGCCGGGGTCGAAGCCGGCGGTGCGCTTGTACGAGGCCGAGATCTCGGCGCGCTCGGTGAGCGGGACGACCGCCTCGATGTCGTCGAAGCCGCCGGGGGCCCGCTCGTGGGCGAGTTTCATGACGACCTCGGGTCCTTGGCGTCGGTTGGCGAGCTGAAGTGCGGTGGTGGCGGGTCTGCGGATCTCCTCGTAGGCGGCGGCGGAGCCGGTCGTGGCGAGTGAGTGGGCCAGCACCCGGGCGTCGATGATCGCCTGGGACGCCCCGTTGGAGCCGATGGGGTACATGGCGTGCGCGGCGTCGCCCAGCAGGACGACATCGTCCCTGGTCCAGTGCGGCAGGGGTTCGCGGTCCACCATCGGGTACTCGAATGCGGCCTCGGCTCCCCTGATGACGGCCGGCACGTCGAGCCAGTCGAACCGCCAGTCGGCGAAGTGGGCCGTGACCGTGGCCAGGTCGGCGGGGCGGTTCCAGTTGCCGCGCTCGGGTGGTTCGCCGTCCAGGGGGCGCTCGGCTATCCAGTTGATCAGGCGGCCGTCCCCGATCGGGTAGGCGACGAACTTCTGTGTGCCGTCTCCGGCCATGATCATGGATCGGCCGGTCAGGAAGGGCTCCGCGCAGGTCGTTCCCCGCCACAGGACGAGCCCGTTCCAGGGTGGTGCCCACTAGCCCGTTCCAGGGTGGTGCCCCTTCGTCGGGGAAGAGCGCGGCGCGGACGGCCGAGTGGATCCCGTCGGCGCCGACGAGCAGGTCGGAGTCGTGGCGCAGGCCGGCCATCCGGCTCCCGGTCCGGACTGCGTGCGCACCGAGGCGCTCGCGGACGGCGTCCAGCAGCAGCATCTGGAGCCGGCCCCGGTGCACCGAGTACTGCGGCCACCGGTACCCGGCGGCGAGCCCGCGCGGTTCGGACCAGATCGCCTGCCCGTAGCGGTTGAAGTAGGCCAGTTCGGCGGTGGGGACAGCGATCGTGGCCAGCCGGTCGGCCAGCCCGAGCTCGGTGAGCTCGCGCACCGCGTGCGGGAGGAGGTTGATCCCCACGCCGAGCGGGCGGATCTCCTCGGCCGCCTCGTGGATGACGACCTGGTCGAATCCGGCCGCGTGCAGGCTGAGTGCGGTGGCGAGCCCGCCGATGCCGGCTCCTGCGACGGTGATCTTCAAGGGACCCTCCCTACGGAGATTGTTATGGCCGTAACAATCTCCTACCGGGCCGCCATGCGCAAGACTCTGTCCCGTGGACCGACCAGATCTCAGATACGCCGCCTACGCCCGCGACCGACTCGCCGGCATGCCGTCACCCGCCGACCCGGAGGCCTTCGCGCTCGCCTACCATCTGCTGCACCTGTCCTACCTGGTCGTCGCCGACCTGGAGAGCCACATCCACCGCCCGCGCGGCTGGACGCTCCCCGGCTTCCGGCTGATGTTCAAGCTCTGGCTGCTGGGCCCCACCCAGCCCGCCAGGCTCGCCGAGATCTCGGCGATGTCCCGATCGGCAGTCACCAACGCCGTCAACACCCTCGAACGGGACGGCCTGGTCGAACGCCGGCCACTCCCCGACGACCGGCGCGCGATCGCCGTCGCCCTCACCGCGAAGGGCGAGACCGCCGTCCAGGAGACCTTCGCCGAACAGACCCGCCGCGAACAGCAGTGGTTCGCCGTCCTCGACGCCGAGGAACAGGCCACCCTCACCGACCTGCTCACCCGCGTCCTGGCCGCGCACCCCGAGGACGCCGACTAGGTTCGGCAGTCGATCACGTGCGGAGCCGGACGACGAGAGCCGCACCGACACCTCGGAGGCGGTGATCCGCCGGTCGATGAGCGTGGCCATGAGCCGCCGCCTCGCCGACGAGCACGCCGAACATCCCGGGCCGCTCCTCGGCCGACCAGCCCCGCGCGGCCGGTCTTGAGCATGTCCTCGCCGACGGTTCCGACGTCCCTCGCGCACCGCCCGGCGCGCTCTGCCGCGACGCCAGGCAGGGCAGCGACTGCTGGTCCCGGGATCGTCATCCGGTCCAGGAGAAGGGGAAGCCCAGGGGACGGCGTACACGGCGCGGCCGGGTCCACCGGCGGTGTGGCTGTACGGACGGGAGACTCCACCGACGTCGGGTGGACCGCCCTGATGCTGCGCGAGCCGTTCGCGTTCCTGGACCCGATGCGGCGGATCCGCTTCCGGGTGTCCGCCGGGCCCCCGAATGGCCCGGGGTCGGCGGACACCCGGCTCCGGGCCGCTCGGGACCGTCAGCCGCAGGTGACCTTGCCGGCGGTGTCGGCGGTGCAGAGCAGGGTCATCGTGCCGTTGTTGGGATCGCTGGGGTAGGGGCTGGCCGACAGGCGGGTCATGGTCAGCGGGTAGGCGGTGCCCGGGACGAGCCGGCCGACGGTGAACGAGATCAGCGGGGTGACCGCCTGGTGGCCGGAGGCGATGTCGACCATGTCACAGGTGAGAAGCCGCTGCGCCTGGTCCACGGTGCAGGCGGACGGGTTGGTGCGGCTGGTGAACGTCTCGGGGTAGCTGAGCTGGTAGCGGACGTTCGTGGCGTCGCTCGTGCCCGCGTTCACCATGTGGGGCGTCACGTGGAGGGTGCCGCCGTTCGCGGTTCCCTCGGCCCGGGCCACGAAGGGCAGGGGGTTGGTGGACGGGGCGGGGTGCGACAAGGCGGAGGCCGGTCCTTGCCCGCGGTCGTTGACCGCGGTGACCTGCACCCTGGCGTGGTCCGCCTCGATCTGCGCGACGCGGTCGGCGGGAACGGCCAGTGACGTCGCGCTGCCGGGCGCGGTTCCCAGGACCGTTTCGGCACCGGCCGGGTCGCTGGGATCGTGCAGCACGGTCACCACGTACTCCTGGATGGCGCTGCCGCCGGCGGCGGGCGCGGTCCAGGTGACGGTCGAGCCGTCCGGGCTGATCGCGGGGTGCTTGGGGGCACCCGGGAGGGTCGACCCGTGGTGGACTGCCGCCTGGGCGGTGGCCGGCGGGCAGGTGGGCGTGCCGGCGGTGGTGGCGGTGACCAGGTCGACGTAGTGGCTGGGGCGCGGGTGCGGCGGCGTGTAGAGGCCGCTGCGGTCGACGGTGCCCAGCGATCCGGGAGCCATGGACCAGGCGACCGCCTGGGCGGGGTCGCATCCGGCCGGCCAGTTCACGGTGTACTGGTGCGCCTGGGCCGCCGCGGTGAGGCTGTCGGACGACGGCGCGCTCCGCGCGCCCGGGGCGAGGGCCGCGGCGCTGGACAGGCTCGGTCCGGGGAAGGGCCCGGGGGCCTTGTACAGGTCGAAGGTCGTGTTGTACACGTCGCCGCCGGTGGAGAAGCTGGCGACCTTGATGTCGAGGACGAAGAACAGCGCGACCTTCAGCGGTGCTTTCACGGTCAGCCATGGATCGGCGGAGGTGTCCGCGGTCACCTCGATGGAGGGCGTGATCTCCAGCCTCGGGCCCACGAGGTTGTAGACGAGGATTTCGAGCGCCACGGGGAAGGCGAAGGTGACCTTGGCCGCCGCGTTCAGCGCGTAGTCGAACTTGGTGACGGGGTCCTTGGTCAGGTCGGTCTTGTGAACCGTCCCGGTGTTGTCACGGCTGATCCTGCCGCCCATCGTCCGCTCGTAGGAGGCGGAGAAGGAGAACTTGATCGATCCGTCGATCGAGGTCTCGGTGTACACCGTCAGCGAGGGGCACAGCTGGATCATGTACACCGTCAGGCAGGTCGCCGGTTTGATGTTCAGCAGCGGATCGCGCTTCGTCTCGTGCTTGTAGGCGATGCCCAGTTCGCCTTCTACCGACGCCTTCGCGGTCGCTGTCGCGCTGAAGTCGAAGGTCCCGGTGTAACCGCGGGGGTCGAAGGCGTAGTAGTTGGGATCGCGCTCGAAACCGGCGGTGGCCGACCAGTCGGTGCTCAGGCTCAGTGCCGCGGTGAGCTTCGCGGTGACCGTCGTGTTGTCGCCCAGCCTCTCCTTCATCTTGGGATCGCTGGTGAGCTTCTCGGCCAGGTCGAGGGTGAAGGTCTTGTTCGCCACCGTGCCGGAGCCCTGGGCCTGGGACGCGACCGAGGCCTGGATGTCGGGGTTGAGCATCTTGATCCGGAAGCCGTCGGGACCGGAGGCCAGCCGACTGCCGGTGGCCGTGAAGTCCAGGGACAGGAAGGCCTGCTCCAGCGCGGCCTGGCTGGTGGTGAGGGTCACCACGCCGCCGACGGCGCTGATCCTCTCCACCGTGCGCAGCAGGCCGTCGTGGAGCAGCGGGTTGCTGCTCTGCCCGACGACGATGACGTTCTTCACCTTCAGGCCGGTCACCTGCGCGGGCGGGTCGGTGAACACCACGGTGGTGCCGGTGACCTTGGTGACGGCCGCGGTCGAGGCCGCGGACAGCATCACCGTTCCGGCCGCCAGGACCGGGGCGGGGGCGGCCTTGACCACGGCGCTGGTGGCGCCGCGCGCGCCGTCCTGCTGGACGGCGGTGACCGTGATCGCGTACTCGACGCCCGGGGCCAGCGAGGTCAGGGTCGCCTGCTTCGTGGCGGCCTGCACGGCCGCCGTGACGGGCGGTTGGCCGGGGGCGGCGGCGTCGACGGCGTAGTTCGTGATGGTGTTGCCGCCGTCGTCCAGCGGCGCGTCCCAGGTCACCTTCAGCGCGGTCGGACCGGGCTGGCTGCCGTCCGCGCCGACGGGCGGCGGCGCCGCGGTAACGTCCTGCGGGGCGCCGACGGTGTAGGCGGGCCTGGCAATGACCGTTCCGTTGGCATCGGCACCGACGGTCTGGCTGTCGGAGACGCCGGCCGGCCCGGTCCCGGCCGCGTTGGTCGCGGTGACCGAGACGGAGTAGTACTTGCCGTTGACCAGCCCGGTGACGGCGGTGCTCTGCACATCGCCCGCCACGCCGGTGGTCACGCTCGCGCCCGGGCCGTTCGGGGTCGCGGTGACGGTGTAGCCGGTCACGGGCGAGCCGTTGGGGTGCGCGGGGTTCCAGGAGACGAGGAGCCCGCCGTCCCGGCCCAGGAGGGTGGCCAGAGTGGGGGCGAGCGGTGCCCTGGGCGTCTGCGGCCCGCCGACGAAGGCGGGCGACGCGCCGGAGACGACGCCGCCGGCGGTGGTCTCGGTCGCCTTGAACGCGTAGCTGACGTCGTTGGTCAGACCACCGATCTCGACCACCGGCGGGTTCGCCGGGTCCGGGTTCTGCACTGTGCCGGTGGCGACCGGCGCGCCGGTCGCGTTGCCGTCCGCGTCCAGCGCGTACGCGGACACGTCGACGCGGGCCACCGCTTCCTGGGCGGTGTCCCCGGGGGTGACGGTCACCTGCACCGTGCCGGTGGCGAACGGCTGTACGGAGTCGATCAGCGGCGCCTGCACCCCCTGGACCGCGACGCTCGCCCGCACGGGCGACGGAGCCGCCCCGGCCGCCCCCGCGGACCCCGCAGCCAGCCCCAGCACGATCGCCACGGCCACCACCGAGCGACCGGATAAGCGCCCGGCCCTGCTCTTCCTGCTGCACCACATGCTCATACCTCTCCGCCCACGGCACACACGGGTCCGCGGGGCGGGGCCCCGACGGGTCCCCGCCGGATGTTACCGACCGGGAAGCGGAACCAAACCATCCCCAACGCGCTGCAATTGCACCGGACTTGGCGTCCAACGAGAATCCGGCGATCGGCGTACGAAAAGCGCGTCAGTTCGGATCGCGCAGAAGGTGACGATGCCGGCGGAAGAAGCCGTTCGCCTTGAGATTCGCCCGACAGCCCTCCACGCCGCCGCCGTGTCGAACCCCGTGCTCACCGCGCGCCGCCCCGAGGCCGGCCCGGTCGAAGGCATCGCACACCAGCGCCCCACCCCTCGGCGGCGTCCTGCGCAACGACTGAACTCCTGCCCGGGCCCGGTCGGCCGCACCTGCGCCTGCGGCACCGGCGCCGCGCAGCCGAAGGTCTGCGTCGACGGGACAGGACAGTGTCGGCACCGGTGACTGCCACCGGACGTCGCCCGGACGTCTCCCGGCTCTGACCGGATCGCTCCACGGCCCGGACATTCCGTGCCCGAACCTGAAGGCCGGGCGGTTCGGACCGCGGTGGCGGGGCGGCGGTCGGCGGCGACCCGATGGTCCATGACGGCCGGCGCCTTCATGTCCGAACCGGTGAGGGCCGTCGAAGCCTCGGACAAAGCCCTCGCACTCGCCCGGCCCGGCCCCGTGGTGAAGCACGCCAGGAAGTGCGGCTGATCACAGCCGTACTCACCGAGCCGACCGAGCAGGACGTACTGGCTGCAGGAGCCGCCGACCGACGTCGACGGTCCGGCGGCACCGCTCTCCGGCGGAAGGTTCGCAGGATGCTGCACTCGACAACTTCCCCGATGGAATACTGATTTGAGGAAGCGAGGCCGCCGCTTCACCGTGGCGGCAACGGGAGGGGGAGACGATGCCCGACGTTCAGAGTGCGCTGGATGCGGAGTCGGTGGCACTGGTCGCGGCCAACTCGCTGGCCACCGCCATGGGAACCGGGATCTGGGAGATGATCCGGACGGGAATGGGGGCGATCTTCCAGCGTCGCGGGTACGACCAAGGTGCGATCGAAAGCCAACTGGACTTTGACGCGGGCCTGGTGACGGGCAATCAGGCAGACGCGATCCGTGGGGAGCTCGTCGGACCGTGGCGTCGGCGCCTGCAGGCGCTGGTGGACGCGGATCCGACGGTGGTGGCGGAGTTCGCGGCCCTGATCGCCCAGGTCGAGGCCCGGCTGCCGCGCGAGTCGGGGAACTGGGTCCAGAACATCAACGCGGAGGGCCACGCCGTGGTCAACACGGTGGTGGGCGGCAACCAGGTCAACAACTACATGGACTCGCGACACCGCGCCGACGGTTCTGCGGCCGACGACCCGGTCGAGGGCGAACTCCTCGGATGAGCGAGCGGTCTGCCGACGGGACGGTCTTCACCCAGAACGTCCTCGCGCGCACGGTCACGATCAACACCGTCCACGATGGCGACCAGTACAACTACATCTACCGCGGCAGCCCGCCCTACCGGGTGGAGCCGTACCCGCCGAACCCCGGGGGAACGCGGCCGGACGGCCTGGAGAAGCTCCCCAGCCGCCTGCTGACCGCACGTCACCGGGTCGTGCCCTTCTCCCCGCGCCCGGAGCTGGAGGCGCTGGAGCGCTGGCGGGACACCGACGCGCCCGGGCTGTCCGTGCAACTGCTGTACGCCGAGGGAGGACAGGGCAAGACGCGGCTGGCGGCCGAGCTCGCCGACCGCTCGGCCCGGGAAGGCTGGACCGTCGCCCAGGCCCGGCACCGCAGCGAGGTCGCCTCCGCGGGGGGTGGGGACGAGACGCTGGCGGTTCGGTCGCCCGGTCTGTTCATGGTCGTCGACTACGCGGAGCGCTGGCCGTCGGCGGACCTGATCACGCTGATCCGTCAGCACCGCGACGCGGCCCGCGACCGGTTGCGGATCCTCCTGCTCTCCCGCTCGGCGGGGGCGTGGTGGCAGGCCCTGGACCACCAGTTGGGCAAGCTCGACGTGATGGCCACCGACACGCTCCACCTGACCGCCCTCCCGGACGACCCCGCGACGCGCGCGGAGGCCTACACCTCGGCCCGGGACGCCTTCGGCGACGTTCTCGGCCTGGCCGATCCCGGGGCGGTGACCGTCCCGGAGGGGCTGGGCGTACCCCAGTACGGCCTGATGCTCACCACGCACATGAAGGCACTCGTCGACGTGGACGCGGCCGTACGGGGTGTCAGGCCTCCCTCCGGCCGGGGCCTGGCCGCGCTCTCCTCCTACCTCCTGGACCGGGAGCACGATCACTGGCGCTCGGCCCACGACGAGGGACGCGGTCCGGTTCCCACCGGTGAGGAGGTGATGCGCCGCGCGGTGTACGTCGCCACGCTGACCCCACCGCTGGCCGGTGCGGAGGCGTCCGCAGCGCTGGTGCGCACCGGGGCGGCCGAGCCGGCCGGGGCGGAGCAGGTGGTACTCGACCACGCGCGCTGCTACCCGCCCGGGACGACGGGCCGGCTCCTGGAGAGCCTCGCCCCCGACCGGCTGGCGGAGGACTTCCTGGCTCTGACGCTGCCCGGCTACGAGGAACGGCACCGGTACCACGCGACGGACGCGTGGGCGATCACGGCCCCGGCCATGTTGCTGCGGTACACCGAGGGCACCGAGCCTCCCGCGTCCGCCAGGTACTCGCTCACCGTGCTGATCGAGACGGCCCGCCGCTGGCCGCACGTCGTCGACCGCCATCTGATCCCGCTGCTGGCGACATGGCCCGGCCTGGCGCCGGCGGCCGGAGGCGCAGCCCTGGTCCGGCTCTGCGACCTGGGCGGCCTGCCAGACGAGCTGCTGGAGATGATCGTGCG
>NZ_JZWY01000544.1:0-3051 GCF_000966955.1 Streptomyces sp. NRRL S-495 | reverse complement strand
CGTCACCGGCGACGGGTCCGCGCCACCCGCACCGGCGACCCTGACCGCCCTGGCCGACGGGCTGAACAGCCTTGCGTCCGTCCTCGTCACCGCAGGCCGGTTCGAGGAGGCGACGGCGCCCCTGCTGGAGGCGGTCGAGATCCATCGCCGACCGGCGGAGCGGGACGCCGTGGGCCTGGCCTACGCGCTGAACAACCTGGGCATCCAGCTGCTGCGCACGGGCCGCGCCACGGAGGCGGTACCGGTGTCGGCGGAGGCGGTCGGCCTGCTCCAGGACCTGCGGGACGGCGACCGCGCGGCCCACCTACCCGCGCTCGCGACGGCACTGACCAATCTGGGCAGCGCCGCGGCCCTGACCGGGCACCTTTCGCACGGGGCCGACCTGGCGCAGGAGGCTCTTCGGATCCACCGCGAGCTGACCGGCGCCGACCGGGAGCAGTACCTGCCCGATCTGGCGATGTCGCTCCTGAACGGCGGCCAGTGGCTGATGGCGAGCGGTGACCCGGTGCGGGCCTTGACCTTCACCGACGAGGCCGTCCACCTCTACGACGAGCTCACCGAGGCCAATCCCACCGCTTACCGCGCCCACCTGGGCAGCGCCTGGGACAACCGCGGCAACGTCCTCGCCCGGCTGGGCCGTTCCGAGGAGGCGCTGAAGGCTACACGTAAGGGGCTGCAGATCCGGGAGCACCTGGCGGACACCGACCCGCACCGCGCGCCGGCCCTGGCGATGTCGCTGACCAACCTGAGCATCCGGCTGTCGCAGGCGCCCACGTCCGAGGACGGCCTCGCACCCGCGCAGGAGGCCGTCCACCAGTGGCGGCCCCTCGCGGCCGCCAACCCCGCCCACCTGCCGGACCTCGCGACCGCACTGTACGCCCTCGACCACTGGCTCACCCGGACCGGTCGGCACGCGGAGGCCCTGCGGGCGGTCGAGGACCGGATCGTGGTCCTGGGAGAGTCCGCGCGGGAGAACGAGTCGCAGCTGCCGGAGTTGGCCGCCGCTCTGCACACCGCCGGCGCCCGGCTCGCCCACGACGACCGGTCGCACCGGGCTGTCGACCACCTTGCCAAGGCGGTGTCCGTCCGTCGACGCCTGGTCGAGGGCGGGACGGCCGCCGAGGCGGCCGCGCTGCTGGAATCGTCGGACCTGCTGGGCGCCTGCCTGGTGGACATCGGCAGGGCGACGGAGGCCGCCCTGATGACCATCCGGTCCGTGGACGCCGTGAAGCGGAACTCCGCCTCCGATTCGGAGTCCTTCCGCCCGTACCTGCTGGACGGGCTGTTGCTGGTCGGCCTTCGGCTGGCGGCGGCCGGCCGGACCGAGGAGGCGATCGCGGCTCTGCGGGGTGTGCTCAAAATGCTCCGGGCCTCGGCCGACGACGACCCCGGGGCCTACGCGGAGCGGTACGCGTTCGGGCTTCGCCACCTCGCCGTGGTCCAGGCCGCGGCGGGCGTCGGCGCGGAGGAGGCGGTGCGGGCCGCCGACGAGGCCGTGGCCATCTGCCGGCGGCTCGCCGCGGACCTGACCGCGGGGACACCCTTTCCGGCGCTCTCGGACGCCCTCGACGCCCGGACCACCGTACTCAGGACACTCGGACGCGCCTGACCGGCAGGGGCCCGCCGCACCGCCCCGACCGCTGACGGACCGGCCGTCCGACCGGCCCGCCGACGTCGCCCACGCCCCGCTCACCCCGAACGATTCACCACCGACCCCGCCCGGGCGCACGTCTCCACGACGCAGGGCAGAACAGGCGCGGGACGGCACACCTGCTGCTGTCCACGCCGCTCGAAGGCGGTTCCCACAAGCACCTGCGCCCACCGGGCGGGCTGGGACGGGTTGCCCTCGGCCGCGCACAGCCAGAGCGTGCAACGCCCGGTACTCGGGTCCCTGAGCGATGTGAGCTCCCCGAGTCGGGCGGTGCCACCGTGGACGCCGTCATCGCCTGGCAGTACCCGGTCGGGTACGGCGTGCCCTCGCCCACGCTCCAGTCCGTCGACTTCGAGGAGAACGCGCGGCAGGCGCTGTCCCGGGTCGTCGGTGAGGTGTCGGCGCAGGCCCCGGAGGTCACGATCCGCCGGCACGTCGTCCAGTCCCATCCCGCCGCCGCACTCCTTCACGCGGCCGACGGCGCGCAGCTGCTCGTCGTGGGCCACCGCGGGCACGGTGGCTTCGCGGGCGCCCACCTCGGGTCGGTGAGCCAGCACTGCGTCCACCACGCACCCTGCCCCGTCGTCGTGGTGCGCGGCGAGCCCGGGTCCGGACCGGACGCGTGACCGACCGCGGTCCGTTCCCGCAGGGCCGGCCTGCACAGACAGGAGACGACGATGGAGCTGAACTACTGTCGGCACCTCTTCCAGGAACATACGCTGCGCAGCGTCACCGCGAACACCCGGGCCGCGGGCCTCGCGGTCATGACGGTGCCGGCCGTGACGGTGCCGGTGCCGGCGGCGGGGCACCGCCTCACCGCGTTCCCGTGTCCCCGGCCGCCGGGGGGCACCGCAGGCGGCGGAGGCAGGGGTCGTGAACGGGCCGGGGTTCGAGGCGGACACGGGCGTCGACGCACACGGCACCGGGTTGAGGTCGGTCTCGACGAGTTCGGGAACATCGGTCGCGAGCCGGGAGAGCCGTGCGAGCACGGAGCGCACGGCGTCGAGATCGACCGCCGGCGTGGCACCTCGACCGGTGAGCAGCGGCGCCGAGCGCAGTTCGGTGACCATCCGCGAGAGGTCGCGCTCGGTGAGCGGGGCCAGCCGGACCGTCCGGTCGGCCAGTACCTCGGCCGCGGTGCCACCGGCGCCGAGGAGGACGAGGGGCCCGAAGACGCGGTCCTGGGCGACACCGGCCAGCAGTTCGACACCGGGAGCGGCCATCGGCTGCACCACCGCCCCCATCAGCTTCGGGCCGAAGGAGCGGACGAAGTCCCGGCAGGCCCCCCGGACCGCCGCCTCTCCGGCGAGACCGGTGCGGACCGCTCCGGCCGCGCTCGCCGACCGACCGGTCACCGACGGCGCCGGCCTCACGGCGGCGGACCTGGACCGGGTCGACAG
>NZ_JZWY01000543.1:0-1998 GCF_000966955.1 Streptomyces sp. NRRL S-495 | reverse complement strand
GGTCGACAGCGCGCTCACCGGCTGCGCCCTGGCGATCGCCGAGACCGGCACCATCGTGCTGCGCGCGGGGGCCGCCCAGGGCCGGCGCGTACTCGCCCTCGTACCGGACCACCACGTCTGCGTGGTACGCGCCGACCAGGTGGTCGCCTCGCTGCCGCGCGCACTGCCCCGACTCGACCCCACCCACCCGCGGACCTGGAACTCGGGTCCGTCCGCGACCAGTGACATCGAGCCCGACCGGGTGGAGGGCGTGCACGGCCCGCGCCGGCCGGACGTCGTCCTGGTGGAGGACCGGACCGGCTGACGGCGGGGCGGGCGCGTGGGAACGCCGGGCCGGAACGGGAGCGGTCCTCCCCGGTCCTCCCAGGCACCCCCGGGCGTCCGCCTCCGGCCCGCCGTTCCCCGGTCCGGCGGGCTCCGGGCTGGCGGTGGCCCTCGGTCAGCGGGCCGCCGCCAGCCAGTCCCGGTAGTGGGTGGGGGCCAGCCGGGCGCCGGGGCCCGGTGTGAGGACGTCGCCGGGGACGGCGGCGAACAGGCCCGCCCGGTCGTCGACCAGGACGGGGCGGCGGTCGCCGCGGGCGGCCAGGGTGAGGCGACCGATCTCGTCGAGCGTGAACCGGTCGGGGCCGGCGACATCCAGGCTGCCGCCGAGCGGCGCCCCGGTGGCCACGTCGGCGAGCGCGGTGACGACGTCGGCGCTCGCGATCGGCTGGATCGGCGTCGCGGGCAGGCGCACGGCGTCCTCGTCCGAGGTCCAGGACATCGTCGGTTCCATGAACTCGAAGAACTGGGTGGCGCGCACGATCGACCAGGGCGTCGCGCCGCCGCGCAGCAGCTCCTCCTGGAGCGTCTTGGCGCGGTAGTAGGCGAGGTCGGGGACCAGGTCGACGCCGACGATCGAGAGCGCGACCTGGTGGCGCACTCCGGCCCGCTCGCCTGCGGCCAGCAGGTTGCCGACCGTGGTGCGGAAGAACGCGATCGACTGCTCGTCGAAGGTGGGCGAGTTGGTGACGTTGACGGCCGCCTCCGCACCGGCGAGCGCCCCGTCGAGACCGGATCCGGTCAGCAGGTCGACGCCGGAGGAGAGCGAGGCGGTCGTCACCTCGTGGCCCCGGGCGGTGAGCTCGGCGGCGAGCTGGGATCCGATCAGGCCGGTACCGATGACAGTGATCTTCATGAGAGTGCCTTCCTTCGCCGGCCGGGCGCGAACACCCGACCCAAACTCGGACAAGTTCTATCCGAGATACTACTCGGATATCCTTTGTCCGAGTCAAATGGAGGCGCAATGAAGCTGTCGGGTGGCGTCGAGTGGGCGCTGCACTGCTGCGTGGTGCTGACCGCGGCCGCGGAGCCGGTGCCGGCCGCCCGACTGGCCGCGCTGCACGACGTGTCGCCCAGCTACCTGGCCAAACAGCTCCAGGCCCTGTCCCGCGCGGGTCTGGTGCACTCGGTGCAGGGCAAGACCGGCGGCTACGTCCTCACCCGGGAACCCGCCGGGATATCCGTACTGGACGTGGTGCAGGCCGTCGACGGGGCGGACCCCGCCTTCGTCTGCACCGAGATCCGCCAACGCGGCCCGCTGGGAACCCCGCCCGAGAAGTGCACTGGGCCGTGCCCCATCGCCCGGGTGATGGGCGCCGCCGACGCGGCCTGGCGCGCCTCACTGGCCGCCGTCACGATCGCCGACCTCGCCGCGACCGTGGCCGCCGGCAGCGGACCCGAAGCACTGCCCACCGTCGGCGCCTGGCTGGCGCGCAACCCCGACTGATCCGGACGACGGGCCGGTGACCGGGTCGGTCCGGGGTCGCAGGAACGTCGGGTCGTCGGCACGCCCGGTCACCGGTGTGCGGCCGTCACGGCGGCCGGCGGGGTGGGTGCGCGAGTTCGCGGCCCGGCAGCCGGAGGCCGGGCACCACGCGGTGCTGGAGCGGGCCGCCGACGCGCTCGAGCAGGCCGCGGGGCGGGAGGTCGTCCCGGGCGGCGACGGGCAGCTGGACG
>NZ_JZWY01000542.1:0-1065 GCF_000966955.1 Streptomyces sp. NRRL S-495 | reverse complement strand
CCGGCGGCGTGCTCGCCGACGGACTGCCGCAGCTGTGGGCGGGCGAGCGGATCGCGCTGGTCGCGGTCTGCGCGCTGGCCGCGGCGATGCCCCGCACGGTGGCTCGGCGACCTCGGCCGCGAGCTGCCCGCCCTGGTCGCGACGATGGACGCCGCCACCGGGGCCGGCCAGGCCGCCCGCTGCGGCGACAGGTGGCACAGTCCCGCTCGGCTACGGCCGCGCCTCTTCGCCGTCCGGGCGCGGCGGGTGGAGCCAGCGGGCCGGGACGGTCATCGGGGTGGAGGTCATGAGCTCGACCGCGGTGCCGGTCAGGTCGGTCAGGTTGCCGGTCACCGCGTAGCCGACGCCGGGCGGCAGGCCGAGCTCCACGGCCCGGTCGTCGGTCAGCTCCACCCGGACCCGGGAGTGCGGGGCGACCAGGAACCCCGGCGACCATGTGCTCGCCGTCCGGCTCCGGGAGGTCGGTGACGGTCAGCTCGAACGTCGCCGGCGCGGATCCAGCGCCGCCAGTGCAGCAGGACGCTGTCCGGGTCGGCGGTCCGGCGGGTACCGGTCGTACGGGAGCCGGGCCGGGATGCGCACCAGGTGGGTCTCCCCGACCCGCGCCCGCGCCGCCCGCACCCCGATCGCCTCCTGGCCCGCTCTTCCACCTGGACGCACTGCCGGCGTTCGCCGGGTTCGTCCGGCCGGTCACCCACATGAGGCGCCGGACGTCGGCCGCCTCGGTCAGCCGCAGCGTGGTCGTGCGCAGCGACCTGACCGACCGGATCGCCCTGCCCCGCCAGCAGCGGCCCCGCCGACTGCCCGGGGGGCCGGGCCAGCGGGCCGGGCCGCCCCGACACGGGGGCAGCCCCGGGTCGGGCTGAGCGCGGGCCCGTGGGTGGGGCGATGGGTTGCACCGGCGGCCGCGATGCGCTCGATGTCGAGCTGGTCGGCCCGGCCGGTCAGGGGGAGGGCGTAGAACGCCGCCCCTCCGCGGACGTGGTCCTGGTCGGCCGTCGGCATGAGGGCCCGAGGTGCGGGCAGGGTTCGTCGGAGGCGGGCTTGGGGACGCCCGCCGCGTGG
>NZ_JZWY01000541.1:0-3137 GCF_000966955.1 Streptomyces sp. NRRL S-495 | reverse complement strand
CTTCAGCACCCGCACCTCACCCGTCACCGGGGTGGAGCCGCAGGAGGGCAGGTCGCCGTTGAAGGGGTAGGAGTGGAACTCCTGGCCCCCGCCGCCGACGGGCAGGCTGGTGTGGGTGAGGGAGCCGGTGGTGAAGAAGCGGCCGTTGACGCCGGCCAGGGTGACCGTGGTCTGCGAGGTCGGTTCGCCGATCAGGAAGCTGCCCTGGAACTGGCCGGTGCCGCCCAGGGTGACCGAGGTGGCGTCGGGAAAGTTCCACAGCAGGTGGTCGCGGTAGCCGTTCAGCGGGTCGTCGGAGTCGTTGATGCCGCCGCTGAAGGTGTTCAGGACGCGGGTGGTGCCGGTGACGTTGACCAGGATGGTGGCCCCGGCCGGGATGTTGGCGAAGACGATGCCCTGCTGACCGCCGGTCGGCCCGGTGAGGTCGAAGTCGGCGTTGAAGACCTGGAGCGCCGAACTGCCGTCACCGGTGAACAGGGTCTGGCCGCCCGAGTTGACGGCGGTGCCGGTCGGGGTGCGGGGCATACCGTTGACCCGGGCGTAACAGTCGGAGGCGGTCGAGAGCTGGGCGCGCAGGCCGGTGTAGGGCTGGACGGCGTTGGCATCGGTGGTGGAGGTTCCGGTCACCGTGCCGCTGACGGGCCCGACGTGCCGGACGACGCCGCCCTCGGCCACCAGGGTCTGGCCGCTCGCGACGGTGACCCCGGCGCCGGTGGTGAGGAAGTCGGCGCCGTCCGGCGGCGGGACCCGGGAGCCGACGCCGGCGATGCCGACGTTGTAGATCGAGCTGACCCCGGCCTCCTTCGCCTGGTCGAAGGCGTTGAGGACGACGACGCGGCCCTCGGCCTCGGCGGCGCGGCCGCGGACCAGGAAGTCACCGCCGACGAAGACGTTGATGCCGTTGTCCCGGCCGGTGAACGGCAGGTTGTTGATCGAGGTGGGGTAAGTGGCGGGGCAGCTGCCGGGCACACAGGGCCCGAGTCCGCCGGGCAGCGGGGCGGCCGCGGCGCTGACCGCGCCCGGGCCGAGCGCGAGGACGGGGACGAGGGCCGTGACGAGGGTGCACGGCACCGCCAGGGCACCGGCCCTTCGGCGGACGCGGGCGAGCAGTCGATTGAGGGAAGCCATGCTCGTAGCGTCCGACAGTTTGTACGAACGCGGTCACCGCTGGGGCGCCCTCCTACGCTGATGCGGTGAGCGGGCGCACCCGCCCGGACCAACCGTCACCGTCCGGAGCCGGGGAAGGGACTGCACCAACAGGACGGGCTGCACCAACAGGGTCGGGGCAGCCCGCAGCGTCAGGACGCTTCGTCCCAGGGGGAAGCCGCCCGGTTCCCGGTGCCGTCGCAGGTGCGGCAGATCTCGTCGCGGTAGGCGTGCTTGGCCCCGCCCGCGTCGACCCGGTAGCGGACGTACACCCCGGTGCCGTCGCAGAGGAAGCAGTTGCCACCGCCACCGCCGACCTCGGTGGTGCCGGTGCCCTGGCAGGTCCGGCAGCTGAGGCCGGCGGTACGGCCGGTGCCCGCACAGATGCGGCAGACCGTGGTCATCGTCTTCCTCCTGTCGGCGCGCGGAACCTGGGGCGTGCCCTGGGTCATGCTAGGCCAGCCGTCCCACGCGCGGGTCCGGGTCGGCGGGGTCAGCCCGGCAGGCCCTCCCCGACGCGGCGGGAGACCGAGATCTGCTGGAGGTCGAGCAGCCCGGGCGGTTCGGCGACACCGGGGCCGCCGGAGTGCACCCAGGTGGCGATCTCCTCGATCATGTCGTCCGCCAGCACCCAGCCCAGCCAGACCGGCCGGCCGCCGGCCGCGCGGCCCTCGCTGGAGGGGCCGACCACCACGACGTTGGAGTGCGCGCAGGTGTCCAGGCACTTCACCGCGCGGACCCGGCCCGCGTCGCCGACCGCCGCGCGCAGCCGCTCGTACTGGCCGGCGTGGTCGACACCGGGGTGCTTCTCCTGGGTGCCGCAGCAGCAGCCCCGGCAGACGGTGACGGTCACCGGGGCCGCCGGGCCGCGTCCGCCCTGCTTGCCTGCCGCGCCCTGCTTGCCGGCCCCGCCCTGCTTGCCGATCCGGTCGCGCTCGCGACGGCTCATGGTTCCTCGGCCTCCTCGTTCCCCAGGGCCCGCCGCCGCGCCCGTGCGCGCGGCAGCCGCAGGCCGCTGCGGCCGACGATCACGGTGGAGCCCGCCGACCGGGTGGCACCAGGACGGCAGCCGCAGCCTACCCGGCCACCGTCGGACGGCCGCCCCGGGCTTCGCCGGAAACATGAACTACGCTCCAACACAAGGGAGTTGATGACGAACCCCTGGGCGCGGAGCCGGGCCCGAGCGTAGGCTGCCCCACTGTGAACCTTCTCGCCCTCCTGATCGGGACGGTCTTCGCCGGCAACGCGTACTGGACCGGGTCACGGGCCTCGCGGACGTTCCGGATCAACCGCTACGGCACCCGGCACCGGGCCCGGGTGGTCTCCGTGACGAGCACGCCCGTGGGCGACGAGGGCGGCTACGAGGACACCGTCCGGGTGCGGTTCGAGGTCGCGGACGGCCCCGCGGTGGAGGCGGACACCTCGATAGCCCTGCGCGGGCCGACCGGACTCGGCCCCGGCGACCCGGTCGAGGTCGCCCACCTCCCGCGCTTCCCGGAGAAGGTCGTCGTCCTCGGCTTCCCCAGCACCGACGGCGTCGGGCTGCTGGGGTACTGCTGCGTGCTCTTCGCCGTGGCGACGGTGTTCTTCTTCTGGGTGGCCGCCACCATCGGCTGACGGTGCGGAGCCCCCACCACCACACCGTCGCCCGACCCCTCCCCCACCGCGGCAGACCGGCCGAATTCCGCTCCGCCCCGTTTCGGAATGCATTTCGACACCCCTCGGAGCGAAATTCGGAATTCCCTCCGGAGCACCCGTCGAAACCTCTGACGAATTTTCGGAAATGTATGCGCACAGCATGGACGGCCGCGAAACCTGCCAGTAACTTACCTGTCAGTAGTAGCTGTGGCCCGGCTCGCACGACCCCCACCCACCCGTTTCTCTCCCCCAGGAGGAACCGTGCTCCGCCGTGCCCGGAATTCCCTGCTGCTCGCTTCCGCCGCGTTGGGCGCCGCTCTCGCGATGACCGCCACCAGCGCGCAGGCCGCCAC
>NZ_JZWY01000540.1:0-26580 GCF_000966955.1 Streptomyces sp. NRRL S-495 | reverse complement strand
CCCCAGCGCGCAGGCCGCCACTCCCGCCCCCCACCGCTACGTGGCGCTCGGCGACTCCTACGCGGCCGGTGCGGGGGTTCCGGGCCAGTCGGCCGGACTCTGCCTGCGCTCCGACCGCAACTACGGCCACCTGGTCGCCGCCGCCCTGAACGCCGCCGCCTACCGCGACGTCACCTGCGCCGCCGCCAAGGTCAAGTCGATCACCGAGGCGCAGTACGACGCCTTCCTCCGGGTCAACGATCCGCAGATCGACGCGGTGACCGCCGACACCGACCTGATCACCCTGGGGATCGGCGGCAACGACCTCGGCGACAGCGATCTCGGGATCGCCGACGTGATCGCGACCTGTATCGCGGGCGCCGTGGTCAACCCGCTCGGCACCCCGTGCACCGACGTCTACCACCACGGGTACTGGGACTGGTCCAGCTGGTCCTGGCAGTACGGCAACGACGACCTCGCCGACCGGATCGACCGGACCGGGCCGCGGCTCACCGACACCGTGAAGCGGCTGCGCGCCAAGGCCCCCAACGCCCGCATCCTGCTGGTCGGGTACCCCTCGGTGCTGCCCGCCGACGGCGCCTCCTGTGTCCTGCGCCAGCCGATCGCCCCGCGCGACATCCCCTACCTGCACGAGGTGCTCGGCCGGCTGAACACGATGCTGCGGTCCACCGCCCAGGCCACCGGCGCCACCTACGTGGACACCGCCACGCCCACCCGCGGGCACGACGTCTGCTCGGCCGACCGCTGGGTCGAGGGCGCGCTGCCCGGTTCCCCGGCCGTGCCCTTCCACCCGAACGCGACCGGCGAGCGGGTCATGGCCGACGCCGTGCTCAAGGCCCTCGGGTAACACTTCCGAAAGACACGCCCACAAGCCCCGAGGGGCGGTGACCGGTCCCCGGTCACCGCCCCTCGGTCGTGCTCCGCCGGCCTCACGGCTTGATGCGGACCACCTGCGGGTCGTGGTCGCTCGCCTGCTGGGCGAACTCGGCGTTGATGTGCACCACGTCGTACTTGGCGTACCCGACCTCCGGGCTGACCAGGATGTGGTCCAGCACCTGCGAGTTGCCCTGGTAGACGTACGAGTACTGCTCCTTCTCCGGCAGCTCGTTCACCAGGTCGCGCAGCACGCCGTCCTTGGTGAGCGTGGTCAGCGCGGGCGAGAACTGGTAGTCGTTGAAGTCGCCGACCGAGACCACCTTGGCCTCCTTGTCGGCGGCCAGCAGCTTGGCGACGAAGGCCTGCTCCACCGTGGCCTGGGCGACCCGCTGGACCTCCGAGGAGCGGACCGGGGCCTGGAAGCGGCTGTCGATGCCCTGGTCGCCGCCCTTGCTGTTGAAGTGGTTGGCGATGACGAAGACCTTCTTGCCGCGGAAGGAGAACTGGCCGATCAGCGGCTTGCGGCTGTTGGTCCAGGCCGCGTCGGCGGGGGCGATCCGGCCGGGCGAGGCGGTCAGCGAGACGGCGGAGCCGGTGCCGGCCACGTCGACCGCGGTGGTGGTGGCGGCGCCGCCGGGGATGTCGGTGAAGGAGACCCGCTGCGGGTTGAACAGGAAGACCTGGCGGATGTTGCCGCCGGGCTCGCCGCCGTCCTTGCCGTCCTCCGGGTCCACCGAGCGCCAGTCGTACGCCGGGCCGCCGGCCGCCTTGATCGCGGCGACGAACTTGGCGACGGTCTGGCTCGCGTCCACCGTGCCGTCGTTCTTGGCGCCGTTGTTGTCCTGGATCTCCTCCAGGGCGACGATGTCGGGCGAGCGCAGGTGGGTGACGACACCGGCGGCCAGCTCGGCGAACTTGCTGTCCGGGTTGGTGGCGGCGAGGTTCTCCACGTTGTAGGTGGCGATGGAGAGTTCGCGGTCGGCGGTCGGGGCGGTCACCTCGCGCTGGAGGTGGTTGTCCTGGAGCGCACCGAGGGTGCCGGCGACCAGGGTGTAGCCGCCGAACTGGTTGTAGTCCAGCGGGCCGTTGGTGACGCCGGTCAGCACGTCGCCCACGTTGGCGACCGGGAAGGCCTGCTGGGAGACCGGCGCCTGCTGCTGCACCATCAGCCGGCCGACGTTCGGCTCCTCGTAGGACTCGTAGAGCACGCCGCCGCGCCGGCTCTTCTGGTCCTGCTTGTCGGCGGCGACCCACAGCTCGTTGTACTTGTCGGTGGCCTGGATCACCCGGACGTCGCGGACCTCGACGAGCATGCCCTCCAGCGACTCGTAGAAGTCGAGGGTGTACTTCTCCGGGTCCAGCGCGACACCGTTGACGGTGCCGTCCGGGCCCGCCGCCGGGCTGTAGGTGCCGGGGATGTTGCGGGTGTCGACGACCACCGGGGCCGGCAGCGGGTTGCCGGCGGAGACCACGGTGACGGCCGGGTTGGTCAGCTGGGTGAGCGACTGCGAGCCGCCGTTGAAGTTCGGGTAGTACTCCGTCACCTTGCCGGTGACCAGCACCGAGTCGCCGACCTTGACGGTCGGGTTGGCGGAGCCGGTGTAGACGAAGACGCCCTCGCTGGTGGCCGGGTCGGCGTCCGGGTTCGGGTCCTGGATCCAGAAGCCCTTGGAGCCGTACGCGCGCACGCCGGTGACGATGCCGGGCACACCGGCGACGGTCTTGCCGGTGCGGTCGGACAGCCGGGTGCGGCCCTGGATGTCGTGGATCCGGACGGCGCCCGGCTCGGTCGGGCCGGTCGGGGTGGAGCCCTCGGCGACCTCGCCCTTGCTGTTGGTCGGCGACGGGGCGCCGGCCGTGAGGTCGGCGGCGTTGTCGTCGGTGTCCGGCAGACCGGCCTTGCGGGCGACCGAGGCGGTGTTGGAGGCGCCGGCCACCGAGGCGGAGCCCTCGTGGACCACGGCGGTGCCGAAGCCGACGATGTCGCGCACCCGCGGGTCGGCGGCGCAGTCGGCCGCGGTCTTGCAGGTCAGCGGGTCGGTGCCGCGGACCAGCGCGACGGTGCCGCTGGTGCCGGACAGCGCCAGCGAGCCCACCGCGTCCGGGGTGGGCAGCTCGACGGTGCCCGCCGCGCCGGCGCCCTCGCCGACCAGGTAGCGCCCGCCGGGGGCGATCGAACCGGTCAGCGGGGTGACGCCCCACTGGGAGTTCGGGCCGGGCGCGGCCGATATGTACTGGACGCTCCAGCCGTCCAGGCCGAAGGCGGCGCCGCCCTTGTTGGCCAGCTCGACGAAGTCGTTCTTCAGCGTGGCGCCCGAGTTGCCGCCACCGCCGTAGACCTCGGAGATCAGCGCGTCCGCGGACGGCGCGGCCACGGCGGCGGGCAGCGGGGCCAGCACCAGGGAGGCGGCCAGACCGGCCGGGACGACAGCCGCGCGCAGCAGGGCGCGGCGCGAGCGCGGACGGGGAGCGATGGGCATGGTCACCGGAACGGGGCTCCTAGCTCGGGTGGTGCATGGGGGTGGGTCGGCGGGGCGGTCGGCCGGACGGGTCGACGGAACGGATCGGCGGGAGACGGGTCGGCCGGGCGGGTGGGCCGGACGCATCGGCCGGTGTCCGGCCCGCTGTCCTGCTACCCGCGTAGAAATCCGCGCGGAAGTCGGGAACCGCCCCCCGCAGCGCCCCAAAGATACGCGCGTAGAAAATGACCGGACAAGAGCCTGGAGGTGAACTTCTCCAGGATCTCCGGGACGGCGACGGACCGTTACCCCGAAGCTGTGACCCCGGCTACAACCAGCCGCGCTGGGCCGCCTTCAGACCCGCCTCGAAGCGGCTGGCCGCCTCCAGACGCTCCATCAGCGCCGCCATCTGCCGCCGGACCGTGCGCACCGAGACACCCAGCCGCTTGGCCGCCGCGTCGTCGGTCAGCCCGGTGGAGAGCAGCCGCAGCAGTTCGCGCTCACCCGGGCTGAGGCCGGTGCCGGCGTCCTCGGGGCGCGGGTCCCCGCCGAGCGGAGCGGCGGTCTCCCAGGTCTGCTCGAACAGCGCGACCAGCGAGGCGACGATCCCGGGCTCCTCGGTGCACAGGGCACCGGCCCTGGTGTTCTCCGGATCGATCGGCACCACGGCGGTGGTGCCGTCGAAGACCAGCATCCGCGGCGGCAGCACCGGGGCGGTGCGCACCCGGCCGCCCAGGCCGGTCATCCACTGGGTGTAGGCGAAGGTCTCGGGGTCGTTGCGGACGCTGTCCTGGTAGATGCTGCGCAGGCTGACGCCCCGTCGCAGGGCGTCCTCGTCCAGCGGGCGGGAGGCGGCCAGGCTGGCGGCGGACTGCGCGCCGCCGGGCATCACCGCCAGGCACTCGGTGGTCAGCCGGGCGGTCAGCGTCTCCAGCTTGGCCTGGATGGCGTCGAGGCCGACCAGGCGCTCGCCACCGTCCACCAGGGTGGCCGAGCGGAGCGTGGCGTACTCCGCGACGGCGCGCGCCACGGCGGCCTTGGAGACGGCCAGCTCCTGCTGGCGGCGGGCGAGCTCCTCCTCCTGGCGGCGCAGCAGCAGTTCCAGCCCGCGCTCCGGGCTGACCGGCCAGAGCGCGCCGGGGCGTTCCCGGGAGGCGCGCAGCAGGGTCAGGTCGGCGAGGCGGTCGAGGGCGGCCCGGACGGCGGCCTCGGGGAGGTGGAGCCGTTCGCAGAGTTCGGCCACCCCGCCCTCCGGGTCCGCGAGCATCTCGCGGTACACGGCTTCCGCGGTGGTGTCCACGCCCAGCAGTTCCAGCACGTCAACGACCCCTGATCGTCACGACATCGCGTCTCATCGCGGCTCGCGACGGAATCCCGGTCCGCCCCGGCGGTTCCCGATCCTTCCTCCGGCGCTCCCGCCGCCACAAGACGTGATCCGGTCACCCGGCCCGAACCGGACCGTCCGGTCTGTTCCGCAGAGGGATCGGGCCGACCGGCGCCACCCCCGGGTTGCCGTTCCGGGGTTGCAGCAAGCTGCCTGGCCGGATGCTGCCCGGCGAACTCCCTCCCGGCGCGGACCGGGTGACGGAAGGATGCAGTCTGCGGGCAGACACCGGCCGCACACACCGGCACCACGTGTCCGACCGCACCCACCGGCACCACGCACCCGGCACCACCGCACGACACCACCGCACGACACCGCGCACCCGGCACCAACGCACCGACACCACGCCCTGAACCACCGTGCACAGAACAGGAACCTCCGTGCCGAAGCCCGTCCGGCTGCTCGCCGCCGCCGCCCTCGCACTGACCCTCGCCGCCGTCGTCGCTCCCGCCGCCTCCGCGCGGACCGCCCCGGCCGCCCCGGCCGCCGCCCTCCCCGTGGCCACTCACGCCGACGGGACGGGGATCGGCTGGGACGCCCCGGGCATCCGGGAGACCGGAGGCATCGGCTGGGACTCCTCCCGCGCCGACGGCCCCGGCATCGGCTGGGACTGACCGTTCGGTGTTCGCCGTCCAATTGACTCTCCTGGACGTCTCGGCCACGCCCGTCGGCGAGGCCGGACCCGCCGACGTCCAGGGCGCCCTGTGGGCGCGCGCGGTTCCGGGCGACGGCCTGGAACACGTCCGCGCCCGCGCCCTCCCGGGGGGTGTCGGCGTCGTGCTGTACGTCCGCGCCCCCGACCGGGAGGCGGCCGAGCTGAGGGCGTACGCCCTGCTCCGCCGCGCACTGGCGGAGGGCCCCGCGCACCGCTTCACGGTGGCGGCTCCACCGTAGGCCGCGGGGCCCTCCGCCGGGCTCGCTCCCGCCTTCCGTCCTGATTTCGGACGGTTGCTCACTCCCGCAGTTTTGGCCGATTCATGCCTACCGCTTTGACCGGCCCGTTATTGACATGCATATGCCCACAGGCATGCCCGCACGCAGGCCCGGTCCCCCGGGCCCGCACAGCCGTGCCCGAACGCGGACGCGTGTCGCCGTCGAACCCCTCACCACAGACCGTCGAGGAGCTCCATGTCACAGCCGACCGGCACACCACCCCGGCGCCACGCCGGGAACACCGTGCCAGCCGCCCCCGCCGCACGCCGCCGCAACGGCGTCCTGCGCAACACCGCCGTCGCTCTCGCCGTGGTACTCGCCGCCGAGGCCGCCGCCGTCATCATGACGACCGGTCAGGCCGTCGCGGTCACCCCCGAGGCCCCCGCCCCCAAGCCCGGCAAGGCCCTCGGCCCGGCCGAGGCCAAGGACATCGCCACCGCCCACCTCAAGGCCCGGCTGGAGAACCGCCGGATCGAGGTGACCGACGAGCGCGGCGAGTCCACCACCACCTGGATCAACCCGGACGGCACCACCACCCTGGACCTCGCCTCCGGCCCCGTCCGCTTCAAGGACAAGGACGGCAGCCTCCGGCCGATCGACGTGAACCTGGCCCAGCAGGCCGACGGTTCGGTCAAGGCCAAGGGCCACCCGCTCGGGCTCTCGCTGGCCGGCGCCACCGCGCCCGCCGCCGCGTCGAAGTTCAAGGCCGCCGGCGCCCCGGCCGGCGACCAGCAGGCCCCGGCCGTCCCCCTGGTCTCGCTGGACAACGGCAACGGCACCAGCATGTCGCTGTCCTGGCGCGGCACCCTGCCCGCACCCGTCGTCGACGGCACCAGGGCCCGGTACCAGAACGCGCTCACCGCCACCGATCTGATCATCGAGTCCACCCGGACCGGCTTCGAGCAGTTCCTGGAGCTCAAGGACCGCAGCGCGGTCGGTGCCAACGGCACCGTCACCATGACCCTGGACGCGGCCGGCCTCCAGGCCCGCCACAACGCGGACAACTCGGTCTCCTTCCTCGACCCGACGACCGGCGAGGAGAAGGGCCAGCTGCCCGCCCCGGTGATGTGGGACGCGAAGGTCGACGCGCGCAGCGGCGACCACACCCACACCGCCCCGGTCGGTCTGAAGGTCACCCAGAACGGCAACGCCGTCGACCTCACCCTCACCCCGGACGCGGCCTTCCTCAACGACCCGGCGACCCAGTACCCGGTCACCGTCGACCCGGCGGTCAACATCGGCGTCGGCTTCGACACCTTCGTCCAGCAGGGCTACGCCACCGACGTCTCCGCGCAGACCGAACTGAAGCTGGGCAACAACGGCTCCGGTCAGATCGCCCGCTCCT
The DNA here is from genome assembly GCF_000966955.1 of Streptomyces sp. NRRL S-495. NCBI lineage: Bacteria > Bacillati > Actinomycetota > Actinomycetes > Kitasatosporales > Streptomycetaceae > Streptomyces > Streptomyces sp. NRRL S-495. The sequence goes on along the minus strand of NZ_JZWY01000540.1, from coordinate 19,583 downwards.
TCCTGCAGTTCCCGATGGCGAAGATCAGCGGGAAGCAGATCACCAGCGGCAAGCTCAACCTGTGGAACTTCCACAGCTGGTCCTGCACCGCCAAGGGCTGGGACGTCTGGGACACCGGCAGCGCCGGCACCAGCACCCGGTGGACCGCGCAGCCCGGCTGGAACCGCAAGTGGGCCACCTCCACCTCGACCAAGGGCTACTCCAGCTCCTGCAACGACGGCTGGGTCAACCAGGACATCACCTCGCTGATCCAGGCGTGGGCCGGCAACGGCAACGCCAACAACACCCTGGGCATCCGCGCCACCGACGAGAGCGACCCGTACGGCTGGAAGAAGTTCAACTCCGGCAACGCGTCCGCCAACACGCCCTACCTGTCGGTGACGTACAACACCCCGCCGGCCGTCTCCACCCTGCTCGCCCCGGCGAACGGCGCGCTCACCGGCGACGCCACCCCGACGCTCTCCGCCAAGGCGACCGACCCCGACGGCGGCAACGTCCTGCTCGACTTCGAGGTCTGGGCGGCCAACGGCACCGCGGCGCTGCAGTCCGGCCACACCGCCTACGCGGCCTCCGGCTCCACCTTCACCTGGACCCCCGGCACCGCGCTGCCCGCCGGCGGCTACAAGTGGCGCTCCCGCTCCTGGGACGGCACCGCCAACAGCGCCTGGTCCGCGTTCCGCACCTTCACCGTGGACACCACCGCGCCCGGCGTCACCACGATCGCCTCCGGGGACTTCCCGGCCGGCCAGTGGGCGGGCACCCCGGACGCCAACGGCGACTACAGCGGCAACTTCACCCTCACCCCGCCGACCGGCGACGTGAAGGACGTCCAGTACAAGCTGGACGGCGGCTCCTGGGTCACCGCCGCCACCACCGGCACCCCGGTCACCGCGAAGCTGACCTTCAAGGCCGGCGCCCACACCGTCACCGCGCACAGCCGGGACGCCGCGGGCAACGTCTCCGCGGACCGGACCTACACCTTCTACGCCGGCAAGGGCTCCGCCCTGGTCGCCCCCGGCGCGGGCGAGCGCCCGGCCCGCCGCACCTCGCTGCAGGCCGAGGGCAACAGCACCTACACCGGCGTGCGCTACCAGTACCGCCGCGGCGAGACCGACGCCTGGAAGGACGTACCGGTCGCCAACGTCACCACCACCGGCGGCCAGCCGGTCACCGCCTGGCCGTTCGCCGCCCCCGGCGGCAAGCCGGCCGCGCTGACCTGGAACATCACCGACACCCTGACCGAGAACGGCCCGGTCGACGTCCGCGCGGTCTTCACCGACGGCACCGCCACCGACGCCACCGAGCCCAACACCGTCACGGTGGACCGCAACGCGGGCACCGCCCCGGAGACCGGGGTCGGCCCGGGCGAGGTCAACACCCTCACCGGCGACCTCACCCTCTCCGAGACCGACGCCGAGGGCTTCGGCCTGCACGCCGAGCGCTCCTTCTCCTCCCGCCGGCCCACCAACGGCGCGGCCCAGGAGGGCCAGGCGGCGATCTTCGGCCCGCAGTGGAGCTCCGGCACCACCGCCGAGATCACCGACGCCGACTACTCCTACGTCCGGCAGACCTCGGCGACCTCCCTCTCGGTGGTCTCCGCCGACGGCTCCGAGGTCGGCTTCACCGCCACCGGCGCGGGCGGCTGGAAGCCCGAGCCCGGCGCCGAGAGCCTCACCCTGGCCGGCGGGTTCACCGGGGCCTTCACCCTGAAGGACACCGAGGGCACCACGGTCACCTTCGCCAAGGTCGACCCGGCCGCCACCACCTGGCAGGCCTCCGGCTCCTCGCTGCCCAGCGACAACTCCACCACCTCGGTGGTCTCGGAGAAGGTCGTCACCGGCGGCAAGACCCTGGCCCGCCCGAAGTACGTGGTCGCGCCCACCTCGGCGACCGCTTCCGCCAACTGCGCCGCCGTGCCGTCCACGGCCGGCTGCCGGGTGCTGGAGTACGTCTACGCCGACGCCACCACCGCCACCGCGTCCGCCTTCGGCGACGTGGCCGGCCAGGTGAAGCAGATCCGGCTCTGGTCCACCGACCCGGGCGCCTCCGCCGCCACCCCCGTCGTCGTCTCCCAGTACGCGTACGACGACCAGGGCCGGCTGCGCGAGGTCCGGGACCCGAGGGTCGGCCCGACCCCGAAGGCCGCGTACGGCTACGACGCCGCCGGCCGGGTCACCAGCGTGACCGAGCCCGGCGAGCTGCCGTGGACCCTGGAGTACGGCAAGGCCGGCAACGCCGCCACCGCCGGCGAGGGCATGCTGCTCGCCGCCTCCCGGCCCACCCTCAAGCAGGGCAGCAAGGACGTCACCGACGGCACCGCGACCACCTCGGTGGTCTACGACGTCCCGCTCAGCGGCGCCAACGCGCCGTACCCGCTGGCGCCGTCCGACGTCGCGGCCTGGGGCCAGACCGACGCCCCGACCGACGCCACCGCCGTGCTGCCGCCCGACGCCGTCCCGTCGACCCACGACGGCAAGGCGCTCGGCACCGCCGCGTACAACCGCGCCTCGGTGACCTACACCAACGCCTCCGGCCGCGAGGTCAACACCGCCACCCCCGGCGGCGGGATCACCACCACCGAGTACAACGCCTTCGGCAGCCAGGTGCGGACCCTCTCCGCGGAGAACCGCGTCCTCGCCCTGGCCACCACCGGTGACGGCCTGAACAAGCTGCGCGCCCTCGGCATCGCCGGCCGCTCCACCGCCGACCGCGCCCAGGTGCTCTCCTCCACCTCGGTCCACTCCGCCGACGGCAAGCGGCTGGTCGAGCAGTACGACCCGCTGCAGCTGGTCACCCTGGAGCACGACCTGGCCGCCTCCGGCACCTCCCCGGCGCTCACCGCCGGCGCCGAGGTCGCCGCCCGCGCCCACACCGTGAACACCTACGACGAGGGCCGCCCGGCCACCGCCTCGGTCAGCGACAAGGCGACCTCGGTGACGGTCGGCGCCCGGATCGACGGCTACACCGCCGACGCCGACACCCGGAAGACCGCCACCGGCTACGACTGGGCCCAGGGTCTGCCCACCCAGTCCGTCCAGGACCCGGCCGGGCTGAAGATCACCACCAGCACCGGCTACGACGCCAGCGGCCGGGTAACTTCGCAGAGCCGCCCGAACTCCAACGGCTCCGACGCGGCCACCACGGTGACCTCGTACTACGGCCCGAACGGCACCGGCGCCTGCGCCGGCCACCCGGAGTGGGCCGACCTGGTCTGCTCCATCGCCCCGGCCGCCCAGATCACCGGCGGCGGGAGCAACCCGGCCCAGCTGCCGACCAAGACCTTCCAGTACGACCGCTGGGGCAATGTCTCGGTGCTCACCGAGACCGCCAACGGCGTCACCCGCACCACCACCCGCAGCTACGACGCGGCCGGCCGGCCGGTGAAGGTCTCGGTCTCCGGCGGCACCGGCACCGCGGTCGCGGACACCGTGCTCGGCTACGACCCGGTCACCGGTGAACTCGCCACCATCGACAACGGCAAGGCCGTCATCACCCAGGGCTACGACAAGCTCGGCCGCCAGGTCTCCTACGACGACGGCGCCGGCAACGTCACCACCACCGAGTACGACAAGCTCGACCGGCCGGTGAAGAAGTCCGACTCGGTGCCGTCCACCGTCAGCTACGGCTACGACACCGCCAAGGACCCGCGCGGCCTGCCCACCTCGCTGACCGACTCGGTCGCGGGCACCTTCACCGCCTCCTACGACGTCGAGGGCCGGCTGGTCGCCCAGACCCTGCCCGGCGGCAACACCCTGACCAACAGCTACGACAGCCGGGGCATCCAGACCGGCAAGACCTACACCAACCAGGCGGGCACCGTCCTGCTGGCCGACAACGCGGACTACACCGTCCACGGACAGCAGGCCGGCCGCACCCAGTCCGACGGCAACAGCACCACCAGCGGCTACACCTACGACGCCACCGGCCGCCTGACCAAGGCCGCCGACAGCACCGGCCTGGCCTGCTCGACCCGGACCTACACGTTCGACCGGAGCAGCAACCGGACCAACCGCACCGGCGTCACCGACGACTGCGACCCGGCCACCCAGGACGCCGTCACCAAGTCCGAGAACCACGGCTACGACACCGCCGACCGGCTCACCGACGCGGGCTACGCGTACGACGCCTTCGGCCGCACCACCACCCTGCCGAAGGGCACCCAGCTCGGCTACTACGCCAACGACCTGGTCCGCGCCGAGACCCTCGGCGACACCCGGAAGACCTGGGACCTGGACGCCTCCGGCCGCCTCGCGGTGAGCACCACGGAGACCAAGGGCACCGACGGCACCTGGGCCGTCACCGGCCAGGACACCAAGCACTTCGACGGCGCCACCGACAGCCCGTCCTGGTCCAAGGACGCGGCCGGCAAGCTCACCCGCAACGTCCTGGACCTGACCGGCCGGCTCACCGCCGCCACCGGCACCGACGGCGGCGCGGTCCTGCTGCTGACCAACCTGCACGGTGACGTCTCGGTCCAGATGTCGCCCGACGGCACCCAGGACCTCGCCGTCTACCACTACGACGAGTACGGCAACATCGTCGACGCCACCGGCTCGACCGAGTACGGCTGGCTCGGCGGGGCGCAGCGCGAGGGCGACAGCCTCTCCGGCCTCACCCTGATGGGCGTCCGGCTGTACGACCCGGCCACCGGCCGGTTCCTGCAGACCGACCCGGTGCTGGAGGGCTCGCCGAACGCCTACGGCTACCCGGTCGACCCGATCACCATGGACGACCTGACCGGTATGTCCTGGCGCAAGAAGTGGGTCGCCTACTTCAGCCGCGCCGAGGGCAACACCATCGGCACCCTGCTCTACGTCTCCGGCAAGATCAGCCAGGGCATCTCGAAGATCCTGCGGAAGCTCCCGCACTGGGCCGCCCGGGCCGCCGGCTACGTGCTGTGGGCGCTGGCCTACCTGATGAAGAAGGTCGGCAAGCAGTTCATCAAGGCCGCCAACAAGCGGGGCAGCCACGGGGTGCGGTTCACCTTCGGGATCTGGCGCTCCAGCCACTGGTGGGTGCCGGACCGTCCGATCTACCGGGTGGACCCGCGGTACTGAGCCGGTCGGTCTTCACCGAGCCCGCGCTGAGCCCGCACCGAGCCCGCACCGAGCCCGCACCGAGCAGGTCGGCTCCGCGCGGAACCTCTGATCGGCGCTCCACCGTTGTGACATCGAAAGACAGGTAAGGCCGGGCCCCGGAGGTTCTCCCCCGGGGCCCGGCCGCTTTCCGTTCCCGCACGCTCCCTGGCGCCGCTGCTCGCGTCCCGGTCGGCTACTCGCCCTTGTCGGCGGCCGCGGCGGTGAGTCCGGCGGACCACTTCTCCTCGACGTTGCCGAGCTTCCAGTAGGCGATCGCCGCCACCCAGGTCAGCACGAACAGGCCGACGATGGCGTAGCCGACGAAGTTGAGGTCCAGCTCGCCGATCCAGGCGACCGGCCCGCTGCTGATGTCCAGCTTCTCGCCGAGCAGCCCGATCAGCTCGATCGAGCCGATGACCAGGGCGACCAGCACCGAGAGCCCGGTGACGGTGAGGTTGTAGTAGATCTTCCGGACCGGCTTGGAGAACGCCCACTCGTAGGCGAAGTTCATGAACGAGCCGTCGATGGTGTCCAGCAGGCTCATTCCGGCGGCGAACAGGACCGGCAGCACCAGCAGCGCGTACCAGGGCAGCTGGAACGCCGCCGCGCCGCCGGCCAGCACCAGCAGCGACACCTCGGTGGCGGTGTCGAAGCCCAGGCCGAACAGCAGCCCGACCGGGTACATGTGCCAGGGCTTGGTGACCGCCCTGGTCACCCGGCCGAGGATGCGGTTCATGAAGCCGCGCTTCTCCAGCTGGGCCTCCAGCTCGGCCTCGTCGAACTCGCCCTCGCGCATCCGCCGGAAGACCTTGAGGATGCCGTTGAACGCGCCCAGGTTGATCAGGCCGAGCGCCAGCAGGAAGGTGCCGGAGACGGTGACGCCGATCAGGCCGGTCGTCTCGTGCAGGGTGGAGCCGTCCTCCTCGACCTGGCCGGCCAGCGAGCGGATGCCGAGGGCGAGCAGGGCGCAGAGGCCGAAGACGATGGACGAGTGGCCCAGCGAGAACCAGAAGCCGACCGACAGCGGACGCTTGCCCTGGCCCATCAGCTTGCGGGTGGTGTTGTCGATGGCGGCGATGTGGTCGGCGTCGAAGGCGTGCCGCATGCCGAGCGTGTACGCGGTGAGCCCCATGCCGGCGCCGAAGACCTGGCCGCCGACCTCGTAGTGCTCGGGCGCGATGACCGCGAGCAGGGTGAACCAGCCGATCACGTGCAGCGCGAGGATGAAACCACCCATACCTGCCAGGCGGATCCACTCCTCACGGGTGAGCCGGTCGCGCCAGCGGGGGCCGGTCATCGGGGGTCCTTTCGTGGGGCCGTAGCGGCTCCGGGACGCCGGAGCTGGGCCATCCTTCCTTCTGGTTGTAATTAGTTGCAAGTCATGCGCAATTACGACCTGATTACCGGGTGGCGGACGAACAGGACGTCCCCGGACATGTCGCTGGGGCGACCTCGGGGTGACCCCGGGCAGACCTCCTCGCCACCCCCGGGCAGAGATGGTCATGAACCGTACAAGCGGCTGTAACCCGACGCGCCTGGAAGACGCCGTTCTACGCGCGGATACTCGGTCGTCCCGCACCCCAACCCCCTCCGGAGGGACGGCACATGATGCTCCGTCGAAGCACGCTCGCGCTGGCCGCGTCCGCCCTGCTCGCCACCGGCCCGCTCGCGCTCACCGCCCCCGCCCCGGCCGCCGCCGCGACCTCGGCGCTCCCCCACCGCGTCCTGTTCGACAACAGCAAGGCCGAGACCGCCGGCAACGCGGACTGGATCATCTCCACCGCCCAGCCCGACCCGCGCACCCAGAACGCCAACCCCAGCACCGAGAAGAGCTGGACCGGCGCCCTCTCCGCCTGGGGCGTCGCCCTCCAGAAGACCGGCCAGTACAGCCTGAAGACCCTCCCGGCCGGCTCCACCATCAGCTACGGCACCGGCGCCGCGCTCGACCTCGCCAACTTCGACACCTTCGTCATCCCCGAGCCGAACATCCGCTTCTCGGCGGCGGAGAAGTCCGCGATCATCCGTTTCGTGCAGAACGGCGGCGGGCTGTTCCTCATTTCCGACCACAACCAGAGCGACCGCAACAACGACGGCTGGGACTCCCCGGCGATCATCAACGACCTGTTCACCAACAACGGCGTGAACAACAACGACCCGTTCGGCTTCTCGGTGGACGTCAAGAACATCTCCACCGACAACCCGCGCGCCGTCAACGACGCCGCCGACCCGGTGCTGCACGGCCCCTTCGGCACCGTCACCGGCTCGATCCTGCGCTCCGGCACCACCTTCACCCTCAAGCCGGCCGACAACCCCAAGGTCAAGGGCATCGTCTACCGCACCGGCTCGTCCGGGAACACCGGCGCCTTCTTCGTCACCAGCGGCTACGGCAGCGGCCGGGTCGCCGCCTGGGGCGACAGCTCCCCCGCCGACGACGGCACCGGGCAGTCCGGCAACAACCTGTTCAACGGCTGGGACGACCCGGCCGGCACCAACGCCGCCCTCGCCCTCAACGCCACCGCCTGGCTGAGCAAGGCCTGAGGCCCGCAACTCCCCGGGACGTCCACTCCCCGGGACGTCCAGTCCCTGGGGCGTCCAGTCCCTGGGGCGTCCCGTCGCTGGGGCGTCCCGTCCGCCGGGCGCGCGGCCGCTTCCTCCCCTACTGTCGGAATGATCCGCACCGACGGGACCCGATGGGAGCGGCCATGCCCTCGTACCCGCACCGCACCACCCGCGAGGACCTGCGCGTCCCCCTCCCCGACGGCACCGAGCTGTACGCCCGCCTCTGGCGCCCCGCGACCGACACGCCCGTCCCCGTCGTGCTGGAGTACTCCACCGGCCGCCTCACCGACTGGACCGCCACCGAGGACGCCCGCCGCCACCCCTGGTTCGCCGGCCACGGCCACGCCGCCGTCCGGGTCGACGCCCGGGGCCACGGCAACTCCGGCGGACTGCCGGCCACCGCCTCCTCGGCCGACCTGCTCGTCGAGGACGGGGCCGAACTGGTCCGGTGGCTCGCCGACCGGCCCTGGTGCAACGGACGGATCGGCCTGCTCGGCACCGGCGCCCGCACCGCCTCGGCGGCGCCGTCCTCGCCGCCGACGGCCACACCCGCGCCACCGCCCACCTCGCCGACGCCGCCCGCCCACCGGACCCGCTGTACGTCGGCGACGACTGGCGGGCCCTGTGGCTGGCCCGGCTCGACGCCCTCGAACCCCCGCTCGCCGACTGGCTCGACGCCCCGGCGGCCCCCGCCCCGGTCGCGGCCGTCCCCACCCTCGCCGTCGCCGGCTGGTCCGACCCGTCCGCCGCGGCGGTGCTCGCACTCGCCGAACGGTCCACCGCCGCCGTCCCCGTCCGCGCCGTCCTCGGCCCCTGGCCGCACGGACTCCCCGACGAGCTCCTCCCCGAGGCCCTGCGCTGGTACGACCACTGGCTGCGCGACCTCGACACCGGCGCCCTCGCCACCCCCGCCCTGCGCAGCTGGCTCGGCACCCGCTGGTCCGCCGACGACCCCTGGCCGTCCCCCGGCGTCCGCCAGGTCGGCTACGGCCTCGACGGTCCGCTGCGCGCCGCCGGCACCGCCTCCGAGGACCGCTGGGTGCGCGTCCGCTCCCCCCAGCACACCGGCCTCAACGCGGGCGCCTACGTCCCGCACGGCCGCCCCGCCGACCGGCCGCCGGACCAGCGCGAGGAGGACGGCCGCTCGGTCTGCTTCGACTCCCGGCCGCTGCCCGAACCGCTGGAGCTGCACGGCTCCCCGGCGCTGACCCTGCACCCGGACCCTTTGAGCGGGGGCGCCCTGGTCGCCGCCCGCCTCTGCGCCGTCGCCCCGGACGGCACCTCGACCCTGCTCACCCGGGGCGTCCTCACCCTCCCGGCCGCCCCGGCCGCCCCCGCCGACCCCGACCCGGTGCTCGTGCTCGCCCCGGTCGGCGCCACCGTCCCGCCCGGCCACCGGCTGCGGCTCACCCTCTCCTCCACCTACTGGCCCTGGCTGTGGCCCGGCGCCGACCCCGACGGCTTCGCCGTCGACCCCTCCCGCTCCGCCCTCACCCTCCCGGTCCACGACCCGGCCGCCAGCACCGACGCGGCCCCCTTCCGCTCCCCCACCCTCCCCCTGCCGCCCCCGCTGCACCTCACCGAACCGCTCACCGCCCGCCCCGAACGGGTCACCGTCCACGACATCGGCCGCCGCGAATGGCGCACCGAACTCTCCCCCGCCACCGACGGCACCCGCACCCACCCCGACGGCCTGGTCCGCGCCGAACACACCGTCACCGCCTACCGCGTCCTCACCGCCACCCCCCTCAGCGCCCAGGCCCGCACCGACCGCACCCTCCGCCTCGAACGCCCCGCCCTCGGCTGGGACATCACCCTCCACACCCGCACCGAACTCCGCTGCGACGCCACCCACCTGCTCGCCCACACCCAACTCCGGGCGGAGGAGGCCGGCAACGTGGTGTTCGAGAAGGAATGGCATCAGCGCATCCGCCGGGACGCAACCTGATCAACCCTGCCTGCGAGGCAGACATCCGAGCTGGTGTGGATGTCATGACTGCGGCCTACGAGGAAATCCCCTTCAGCGAGCTGCTCCACCGGCCCGCTGCCACCACCAGCAGACTCGACGGCGTCCGCGCGCTCCGGCTCCGCCGCCGCGACGCCGGCGACCTCGCTCTGATGCGGGTCGACCAGCTGGAACAGGACACCACCGTCGTCGACTTCAGCTCCCGCCTGCTCGGAGGACTGCTCCGGACCGGCAACACCGCCGTACTCCGGGCCGCCCTGCCCGACGCCCTGCCCTGGGTGACATTCCTCCCCGAGGAGGACGTGGACGAGCTGATCAGCGAGCTGGTGGACGTCGCCCGCGGCGCGGTCGCCCTCGACAACCTCGCCCCGATCGCCCTCCTGCTCACCCAGTGGCGCCACACCGCCGAGGTCCACGCCGACCCCGCCCTGTACACCCTCCTGACCCAGGAGACGGTCTGACGCCGGCCGGCGCCCTCACTCCACCAGGGCCAGCGCCGCCACCAGGTTGTACTCGGCGATCTCGCGCATCATGGCGCGGTGCGGGAAGTCGCCGTCGAGGAGGCGCAGCGGTCCGGCGACCAGGGACAGGCGGATCGCCAGCCCGTAGAGGTCCAGGCGGTGCCGGTCGAGCCCCTCGGTGCCGCCCAGGCTCGGGTAGTGGTCCCCGAAGCGGATCCGCAGGAAGACGTGCTCCCACTCGGCGTCGAAGTGCATCAGCCCCTCGATGTCGATCAGCACCGGTTCGCCGGCGGCGTCCACCAGGACGTGGTCCGGGCCGAGTTCGCCGTGCACCAGCCCGTAGCCGCCGCCCCGGGGAGCGACGGCCGCCGCGCGGGTGTGCAGACCGTCCGCCAGACGCCCCCGGGCGGTCGCGATCCGGTCGTCCCGGCCGGCCGCCTCCGCGAGATCGGCGAGCGCGCGGTCCAGCACCAGCTGTGCGGGCGAACTCCCCTTCGACACACCGCCGTTGTCCAGCAGCGCGAGCTTCCCCCAGCTGGGTGCGCGGTGCTCGCCCAGCACCCGCAGGGTGTCGGCGAGCCGCGCCAGCACCGGTGCTGCGGCCCGCGGGTCCCGCTCCAGCAGCGCCTCCAGGTTCTCCCCGCCCAGCCCGGTCACGTCCTCGACCACCGCGACGTCCGCCGGGAACCGGGTGCGGCTCCCGTCCAGCAGGTGCACCCGCGGCGTCCTGACCCCGAGCGCGGTCAGCCGGCGGTGCGCTGCTCCGAACAGCGCGACCCCGGAGGCGTGCGCCAACGGGTCGGCGTCGTCCGCCGGTTCGTCCGCGCCCGGCCAGTGGTTCTCGGCTGCGCTCCACACGTACGCGACCGCCGTCCCGCCGTCCTCGAACAGCAGCCGGTGCACGCCCTTCTTGCTGCCCCCGCGCAGCCGCTCCACCCCGGCCAAGCGCCGCCCGCCGCCGAATGCCTCCCGCGCCACCCCGGCCAGGTCCATCGCCGATCCCCCTTGTCCTGCCGCTCCCCCGTGCGGAGCGGCAGGACAGCATAGGGGAGGGGGCGGAGGAGGCGTCACCGGCGCCAGTCGGGGGCCATGACCATGGCCCTCAACTGCTCGACCGAGAGCGCGGGTTGACCCGGCCGGTACGTACGGTCGTCCTCGCCGTTGCCTTCACTGATCAGGATGTTCCGCCCGTCCGGGTAATACACCCACGCCACCCAGTGCAGGAGCGGATCGACGGCGCTCTTGCCGTTGCCGAACTGGTTCATGACGACCAACGAGCCGTCGGGCAGCGACTGCCTGACCTCCAGCGGCGTCGGCGTGCCCTCCTCGGCCCCCTTCTTGAACTCGATTCCGCGCGGCCCGGCCGGCTCCACATGGATGGTCAGCCTGCTGGTCCGGCCCTCGTACTCGACCGTCACGGCGCCGTTCTCCGCGTCCCGTCCGACCTCCTTCGCGCCGGTGGGCAGCAGCCCGGCCAGCACCGCGGCCAGCTCCGGCAGCGACTCCCCGGGTGCGGGGGAGGCGATGCTGGGGGACGGCGGGGCGGTGGACGCNGGAGGGCGTCGACGGCGGGGCGGACACGGGGGACGGCGGGGCGGCGGACGCGGTGGCCGTCGACGGCGGGCGCTCCGATCCGGACGGCCTGGGAGCGTTCGGGTTCGCCGGTATCGCCGCGACCACCCTCCCCCACTCCGGCGCGGTCACCGCGGCGGCGAGCTGTGCCGCGTCCAGCGGCGGCAGTTCCCTGGTCGGGTTCGCCTGGCTCCCGTTGAACTCGACCAGCCTGATCACCGTGCCGTCCGGCATCGCATAGACACCCCGCCACTCCCGCTGGCCGGTGAACGTGGCATCCCGGGCCTTGTCGATCACCAGCACCGACCCGTCCGGCCGAACGGTGCGGTCGCAGGAATCCTTCGGCCTCACCGACGGGTCGATGCAGACGGCGGCCCGCTCGGGCGTCTGCGCTCCGCGTTCGACGAAGTAGTGGATCGAGCTCACGCCCTTGCCGTCGTCGTAGTCGAACAGTCCCAGGGCCAGGTGCGGGTCGCTCGACGGGTCCGCTTCGCCCGGAGTCGACGCGGTCGCGTCCGTCACAGCGCCCGGCGGCAGCAGACCGGCCACCAGCCGCACGACGTCGGCGCCGGTCATCGGCGGCTCCGCGGCCGGACCGAACAGTCCCAGGCCCGGCCCTCCGGTGAACGCCCCCACACTGCCGACCACCAGCACGGCGAGCGCCGCACCACCGGCCACCGCGGCCCGCCGCCGGTTGCGCCGGCGCCGTCCGAGGCGCTCGGCCCCGGCAGCCAGGGCGAACAGCCGCTCGTCGGGCGCCAGAGTCGCCGCCCCACGCAGCTCCCGGGCGAACCGCTCCTCGAACCCGGCTCCGATGTTGCTCTCGAAGTCGTTCTCAACCGGCATGACGCAGCACCTCCTGGTCCATGAACGCCGCCCCCAGCTTGTCCCGCATCCGCGCCAGCGCCCGGCTGCTGCGCGAACGGACGGCGACGCTGCTCAGCCGCATCGCCGCCGCCGTCTCCTCCACACTGCGGTCCTCCCAGTAGCGCAGCACCAGCACCGCCCGGTCCTGGGGCGGCAGTTCGCCGAGCGCCCGGAGGAGGGTGAGCCGCAGGGCCGGGTCGGGGTCGGCGACCGCGACGTCCGGCAACACGTCGGTGACCCGCTCGGTGCTGCTGCGCCGACGGCGGTGCGAGAGGAAGGTGTTGACCAGGACGGCCTGCGCGTAGCCGCTGGGATTGTCCATGCGCGAGATCCGACGCCACTTCACGAAGACGCGGCCGAGCGCCTCCTGGACGAGGTCCTCGGCGAGATGCGCGTCACCACCGGTAAGGAGGAACGCCGTCCGCAGCAGATGACGCCCCCGCGACGCCACGAAGGCCGGAAAGTCGGGCGGCGCCCCCTGTATTTGCTCCATGCCCTACTAACGCGATCACGCGGCGGTCTTGTGGCACCGGGTTTCCGGCGGCCGATCCTCGCACAGCGACTACGCCGGTCCGAGGCCGGCGGGAGGAACGGGGGCCGGGTCCACCTGAGGGCTTGGGGCAACGAACTCTTCGACTACCAACGGGCACCGGGGCACAAGTTCGGCTCGGGCTCCCGCCCCTTCGCCGAAGGGGCGGGAGCCTGGAACCTCACGTCGATGCGGCGTGCGCGGGGAGAGCCGAGACAGGTCTTGCCGGTGACCTTGGGAGCAACCCCGAGCGTGCGGGGAGCAGCGGAGACCACTCGGGACAAGGTCCACGCGAATGGGACCAACCCCGCACATGCGGGGAGCAGATCGACCTGAAGGGCGGTATGGAGCTGGGTCTGGGACCAACCCCGCGCATGCGGGGAGCAGCCGACGTCGAAGATCGGCGCCGGGAGCGCCCGGGGACCAACCCCGCGCATGCGGGGAGCAGTCGAGGTCCTGGTCGTCGAGGGCGGGTACGTAGCCCCGGCCAACGTGGTCGCGCGGTGGTCTTGCGGCAACCGCCGTCCGGCAGCCGATCCCCGCACATGCCGGCCATAACGTGCCAAGGCCGTCCGACACCTGCCCCCGAACGGCCTTGGTGGGCGTGGCGGTGTCAGTCCGACAACTCGTCGTCCTCCGGACGCCCGGGCATCCGCAAGGCCAGGCGGACGCCGAGGACGACGGTCGCCAGGGCGAGGAGGGCGAGGAAGGAGAGCGCGATCCCGACGAGCAGCCGGGCCGCGTTCACGGCCGGTCCTCCAGCAGGGCGAGGAGGTTGAGGAGGGTGGCGGTCGGGGCGTTGCCGAACCGGACCAGCACCCGGCCGTCGACCAGGCCCTCGGCAGTGGCCGAGGGCCAGACGATGCCGAGGGCCTTTCCGCGCTCGTGGAGTTCGAGCAGCAGCGCGTCGACCTCGGCCTCGGAGTAGGTACGGATGCGCGGGTCGTGGGGCTCGATCGGCCCGTTGGCGGCGCTCACGCGGCGGCGTCCAGCTCGAACCAGACGGACTTGCCGGACCTGCGCGGGTCCGCCCCGAACCGGTCCGTGAGCGAGCGCACGAGGTGCAGTCCGCGCCCGGAGAGCGCGAACGGCCCGTCCGCCGCTCTCTGCTCGGGCAACTTCGGACACCCGTCCGCGACGGACACCCGGAGCACCCCCTCCAGGAGCACGACGACGACGAGCGGAGCCGGCGACCCCCCGTGCTTCCAGGCATTGACGAACAGTTCACACAACGCCAACTCGGCGTCACCCAGGACGGAGCCGGCCCACCCGGCGCGCACGAGCACCTCGCGCAACTCCTCACGGGCGACGGACCAGTCGGGGGGCAGGGGGAGCGTGGACATACGGAGACCTCCGTAGGGGGGCGAATGAGTCTCTGACGGCGAACCCCGGCAGCACATTGCGCAATCGACGCCTACGCAGAGCATGCGGTTCGCTACGCTCAGCATGGCGCCCATGCGACATGAAGCGCAACTCATTCGCCGCAACTCGCATCTATGCATATCGAACCTGAATTCGGCTGCCTAGACTGCCTGTTGCCGGTAGCGCGGATGCCCACAACGCGGGCAGACTGGTCAGCTGACAGCTCAGGAGGGGTCCATATGGCGGTCTCGACCGTTCGTCGACGGAGGCTTGGCGGCGAACTGCGGAAGCTACGGGAGCAGCGCAAGCTCACGGCGGAAGTGGTCGCCGAGGCCACCGGGATGAGTCAGCCCAAACTGACCCGGATCGAGACCGCCCACACCGCAGCCAAGATCGAGGACGTCAACAAACTCCTCGACTTCTACGGCTGCGACGACCAGGACTTCCGCGCCGGTCTCATCGCCATCACCAAGGACGGCAGTAAGCGCGGCTGGTGGCTGAGCTACCGCGATGTCATCAACGCCACCGCGAACGATTTGATCCTCCTGGAGACCGACGCATCGACCTACAAGACATACGAACCGGCCTTCATCCCTGGCCTCTTCCAAACGCCGGAGTACGCCCGCATCGTCATTGAGCGGCTGCGCGTTCGGTCCGGCGGTACTGTCGACGACCTGGTTCAGGTTCGGATGGCGCGCCAGCATATCCTGACCCGCCCGAATCCGGTTCAGGTGTGGGCGGTCATCCATGAAGCCGCACTCTGTGCGAATTCCAACCGCCCGGACATCATGGCACCGCAGCTCGACCGTCTCCTGACTCTGAGTCGGCTTGCGAACGTCAATATCCAGGTGATGCCCACAAATGCCGCCATTCACCCAGGGATGAGCGGTGCGATGGCACTCATGGGCTTCCCTCAGCGGCAGGACCTCGATGTGGTGCTCGTCGAAGGTCTGATCAGCAGCCTCTGGGTCGAGGAGCCCGCCGATGTGGAGTTGTACCGGGGCAAGTTTCAGGAGATCACGGCGGAGGCCCTGCCCGTGGACTCGTCGCTCGACTTCATCACCGCACAGAGAGACAAAATCAAGTGACCCATCCCTCCCCCGACGCTTCCACCACCGGGCCGATCTTCAGGAAGTCGAGCTACAGCGGCGGCGATGACAACTGCGTCGAGGTCGCCGCACTGCTGAGCGTCCCTGCCGCCTTCTTCCGTGATTCCAAGGACCGCTCAGGACCTTCGCTCTCCTTCACGGCCGAGGCCCACACTTCCTTCATCGCAGCAGTCGCGACGGGTGAGTTCGACTTCGACCTCTTCTGACAGCACCACGGAACCCCTCGGCCCGGCGCGCCCTCCGGGAGCGCCGGGCCGCCGATCCAGCGAGAGATAGCGCCACATGCCACACATCGCCAACGCCGCTTCCCTCAAGGCCACCTTCCACAAGTCGTCGCACAGCGGCGGCAACGAGAACTGCGTCGAGCTGGCCACCGATCCGCCAAACCACGTTGCCGTCCGGGACTCGAAGGACCCGTCGGGTCCGGCTCTCCTCTTCACCCCCGCCGCACACACCGCGTTCATCACCGCCGTGACCGCAGGCGAGTTCGACTTCGACCTTCTCTGAAGGTCCCCCTACCTCCCTCCGGCCCGCGCACCCCACCCGGTGCGCGGGCCGCCCTGCTCCGAAGGGAACCTCATGTCCTCCTCCCCCAACCCCCTCGACATGACCCGCCGCCAGGTCTTCGGCAGCATCGCCGAGATATACGACACCGCCCGCCCCGGCTACCCCGACATCCTGGTCTCCACCGTCCTGGACTACGCCGACCTCGGCGACCGCCCCGCCCTCGAAGCCGGAGCCGGCACGGGCAAGGCCACCGTCCCGTTCGCCGCCGCCCTCAACAGCCCGCTCACCTGCGTCGAACCCGACGCCCGCATGGCCGAGGTCCTGCGCCGCAACACCGCGGCCCACCCCCATGTCCGCATCGAGGTGAGCAACTTCGAGGACTGGCAGCCCGGCGGCACCCGCTTCGGGCTCCTCTTCGCCGCGACCTCCTGGCACTGGATCGACCCGGCCCGCCGCTGGGACCTCGCCCACGACCTCCTCGCCCCGGGCGGAACCGTCGCCCTCTTCTGGAACCCCCTGGGCATCCGCGACCCGGACCTCCACGCCGCCCTCACCGAGGTCGACCGCCGGTACGGACTCACTCACACCCCGCACGCCGTCCTCGCCTCCTCCTTCGGCGAAACCCCGGGCCACTGGCCCGACATGCTCGGCCACTGGCCGGCCGTCGACTGCGCGAAGGACGCCCGCTTCACCGACCTCCGCTCACTGCGCTTCCGCGAGGACAGCCACTTCGCCACCGACCACTACCTCGACTACCTCTCCTCCATCTCCCTCTACGTCGCCCTCCCCGCCGAACGCCGCGCCCAGGCCCTCGCCGACACCGCCGCCGTCCTCGACGCCCACGGCGGCCGCATCGACGTCACCCACCTCCACGACCTCTTCCTCGCCCGCCGCACCTGACCCCCGCCGCGCCGACCAACGGGCCCCGATCCACCCCCGCACGTGCGGGGAGCAGTGCGCCTTCGGATCTTTACGCCGTAAAGGCCGGTACCACCCCTGAAGGCCACTCCCGGGCGAAGCCACACCCGCCCGGGGTTCACATCGCTCCCAATCTCCGCCCCTGCCGAATCGGCAGGGGCCCGAATACCGGTGCGCGCAGGAAGTCGGCGCATCCGACTTCCTGCGCAGGCACCCGAAGCAACAATCCACCCCCGCAACCCCGGAGCCGACCCAGCTCCAACGGTCGGGAACCCGACGTCAACCGACTCGGCACCTGAACGGTGAAGCCGTTGGGCACCGCACCGGGCCTACCGGAAAGCCGATCCCGCCAGCCCGGAGTCTCAGCCGTACGGGCTCCAGTCGCCGAAGCGGGCGAGCAGGTGCAGGGTGTCGTCCTCGTTGAGGCCGAGTGCGGCGGCGGCCTCTTCGGGGCTCGTCTTGGCCCGCACGTCGTGGGCCGGCCAGTACGAGGCCCGGACGGCGGTCACCTCCAGCAGCCGGGCGGCCCTCACCGCCGCCAGAGGCGATTGCTGGGCCAGCTTCTCGATCTTCTCCGAGACGAGGCGCAGCAGGTCGGTGATGTCCTCCGGGACAGCAATGGCCGACTTCTCCACCGTGCTGGTGTGTCCGTCCCACCATTCCATCTCGCATTCTTCCGCGAGATCTCCAGCGGCTACCCGAAGGTTCTGCTCGCCGATCTGCTCCCAGTCGAGCGGGTACTCGGTTCCGGTCCAGCCGCACGAACACACGGCACGCAGGGCGTGCGCCTTGGGGGTGAGGCCGAAGCGGCCGTCGTAGACGCTCCACTCCGAGGTGGTCTGCCCTCCTGCTCCGGACAACTGGGGAAAGAAGGCAGGCTCTGGGACTGTGCCGTCGGGCAGTAGTACGCCAATAGAGCCTTCGTGCGAGGACCCGAATTCGTCCGTGGTCCATGTTTCCCGTTCAGCCATCGACGGCCCTCCATCGTCGGCCTGGTCGGCACGGCCGTTCGCCGCGCCTCGTGGCCAACGATCCCGCAGCGGGCGCCGGTGTACTGGCGGAACGCTGAAAGTCTTCCTATTCCCAGGGCACGGGAGGAATCCGGGGCCAAGGCCGCCGTCGGCCGGACAATCACGATCGCCGACGGCGGCTGCCCCGGAACCGGCCTCGTCGTCCCGCGTCGAGCACGCCTTCGCCCGGCCACGCGATGCACGGCGTTGGAGTCTCGGAGGAGCAATCAGGCAAGGCAGAACTCGTTGCCCTCGATGTCCTGCATCGTGATGCACGACTCGTTGACGCCATCGGCGCGCTGCGTCAGCACGTGCTTTGCGCCGAGCACCGTCAGCCGTGCGCATTCGGCCTCGAGTGTGGCCAGGCGCTCGTCACCCACGAGCCCGACGCCGGCCCGCACATCGAGATGCACCCGGTTCTTGACGACCTTGCCTTCGGGAACTCGCTGGAAGAGCAGGCGCGGGGCCACGCCCGAAGGATCAGTGCATGCGAAGTAGACCGCATCCTCGGGCGGCAGCGAGCGGAAGCACTCCTCCCACGTGGCGAAGCCCTCCGGGACCGTCGGCATGACGTACCCCAGCACCTCGCACCAGAAGGCGGCGAGGCTCACCGGCTCCGCGCAGTCGAAGGTCACTTGGAACTGTTTGATCGTTGACATTGGCGCACAATAACAGGGGACCTTCTCATCTCCCCAGGTCAGGAGGGTCGCACGTGGTCCGGAGGAGGGCTGCTGCCCGCTGTCGTGTGAGGGAACCCGGCCGGCGCCACTCCCGTGCTGTCGAAGAGCAGTTACGGGACAACCTTCAGCCGATCGTCAGAAGATCGGCGCCCGGCCCAGCACAACGGTCCGCACCCCGCTGTCGCTGCTGGATAAAGAATCGCTACGCCAACGCCGTCCCGCTACCTTGTCCCGGAGCGGGAACGCGCGCATTCCCGCAGGCTGCGGTGCCGTGGCAGAGCGGCCCATTGCGATCGACGTGGGCGATGCCCCGCTCACGTCGACTGACGGAGACGGGCGGGCCTGTCCCTATCTGTCCGCGGGTTCGAATCCCGTCGGCACCGCAGCCGACCTGGAACTTGTGCAACGCCTCTGCTGCGGTGGCGGTCCAGGTCCACAGCCCGCGCGTCTTCTACGCCGGGCGGCTCGAACCCGAACCGGACCACGGGATCGGGAGCCTTGTACCCCACCGTCCTGCGCAGGAAGTCGACGTATCCGACTTCCTGCGCAGATGTCCAAGCCACAATCTGCCCCTCCCCAGACGTGTGCGGGGAGCACACCGGCTGGAAGCTCTCCGATTTGGCCGAGGAGGGACCATCCCTGCGGGTGCGGGGAGCAGAGCGGCCAGCCGACCACCGAGGAGAACGTGGCGGGACCATCCCCGCGTGTGCGGGGAGCAGGGGTGGGTGGTGCGCTGGCACCGGTTGCCCCAGGGACCATCCCCGCGTGTGCGGGGAGCAGGTATCCGATGGAGGAGATCGGCGAGTTGGGCAGGGACCATCCCCGCGTGTGCGGGGAGCAGCCGGACCAGATCTCCAGACCGCCGCTGACCGTGGGACCATCCCCGCGTGTGCGGGGAGCAGCCTAAGGGCGCCCCACGCCCCCGCTGCGCCCCGGGACCATCCCCGCGTGTGCGGGGAGCAGGG
>NZ_JZWY01000539.1:0-7526 GCF_000966955.1 Streptomyces sp. NRRL S-495 | reverse complement strand
GGACCATCCCCGCGTGTGCGGGGAGCAGGAAACGGGGCGCGGCGGGGTCGTTTCGGTGGCGGGACCATCCCCGCGTGTGCGGGGAGCAGAACCAGAACCGTGACGCCTACCTGAAGATCCCGGGACCATCCCCGCGTGTGCGGGGAGCAGCGCCGCCACCACCGATCCAACTGTGCTTGCCGGGGACCATCCCCGCGTGTGCGGGGAGCAGACCATCAAGGCCGACATGATCACCATCCCGCAGGGACCATCCCCGCGTGTGCGGGGAGCAGAGTGCGTGACCTCCGCGTTCAAGCGGCGAGGGAGCCGGATTTCGCAACTTCTTGAGAATCGGACATCTGGTACATCACCATCCCGGAAGCCCTCAGGGGCAACCGAAGCCTACGCTGCCCGCTCAAGCCGACGCTGCGGGGCCCGGCCCAACGAGTTCGCCTCGGTGGGCCGGGCAAGGCCACCTCCCTCACGCCGCCGGTTCGCCGACCCGTACCCCCGTGAAGGCCAGCAGGCGGTGCCAGGCGTCCGTGCACGCCTCGCTCCAGTCCTCGTCGCTGTCGTCGAAGAACGAGTGCGGGGCGCCCTCGTAGACCTTCATCTCGTACTGCTTGCCCGCACGCTCGAGACCCCCGGTGAACTCCGCGAACTCCTCCCGCGTCGTCACCACGTCCTCGCCGGCCAGCAGCATCAGCAGCGGCGCCGTCAGCTGCTCCGTCCGGTCGCCGAAGAAGCGCGGCACGCCGTAGAAGCCCGCCGCGCCGGAGAGGCCGAGGTCGGCGGCGGCCAGGCGCCAGGAGTAGGAGCCGCCGAGGCAGAAGCCGACGCCGAAGACCGGGGCGTCGGTCCACTCGCGCAGCTTGGTCAGCGCCGCCGCCGCGTCGGCCTCGACGTGGGCGGGCTCCAGCAGCGGCATGTGCACTGCCCAGTCGAAGTCGGCGTCGCGGGGGGTCAGGCCGGCCGAGCGGCCGTAGAAGTCGAAGGCCATGACCTGGAAGCCGGCCTCGGCGAAGCGTCGGGCGAGGTCCTCGTAGAACGGGTGCAGGCCGCGCCGGTCCGGCAGGAGGAGGATGCTGCGGCCGTTGGGGACGGACGGGGCCGCGCGGAAGGCGTTGAACCGGTTGCCGTCGGCTGCGGTGATCTCCAGCCGGCCCTCCTCGGCGACCGCTCCGGTGGTGAACGGGGCGGCGGGCGGGCGGCTGTCGGTGGGGTGGCACATGGGGTGTCCCTAAGCAGGTGAGGTGGTGCGGGAGCCCGGGGCTCCCTCGAACAAGCCCCAGCCTGTCGGGGCCACGCCCGACCGCCCAGGCCCCACTGATACGGGTACTGCCAGGGCCACCCTCGGCACCGGCCATTCAGCACCGGTCATACTGGCCCGCATGGACGATCACCATGATTTCGGGGAGTTCCTCCAGGCCCGCCGGGCGCTGATCACCCCGCAGAGCGCCGGGCTGCGCGGCGGTGGACGGCGGCGGGTGCCGGGTCTGCGGCGCGAGGAGTTGGCGCAGTTGGCGGGGATCAGCGTCGAGTACTACCAGCGGTTGGAGCAGGGCCGGGCGAAGCACCCGTCCGACGAGGTCCTCGACGCGCTCGCCGAGGTCCTCCGCCTGGACCGGGTGGAGCGCGAGCACCTGCACCGCCTCGCCCGTCCCGGCCGGAAGGACCGTCCCACCGGCGGGCCCGAGTCGGACCGTCCGGGGACCGCCCGCCCGGAGCTGGTGCGGCTGCTGGAGCACGTGCGGGTCCCGGCGATGGTGCTGAGCGACCGCCTGGACGTGCTCGCCCTGAACCCGGTCGCCAAGCGGCTGTTCGTCCACGGCGCGTCCGCCGCGCCGGGGAGCTGGAACCTGGCCGTGTTCCTCTTCCTCGCCCCGGAGGCCAGGGAGTTCTACGTCGAGTGGGACCGGCTCGCCGCCGACACGGTGGGCCAGCTCCGCGCCACCGCCGGCCGCTTCCCCGAGGACCGGCAACTCGCCCGGCTGATCGACCGGTTGCGCGCGGAGAGCGACACCTTCCACCGGCTCTGGTCCCGCGCGGACGTCGAGGTCCGCACCCACGGCACCAAGAGCTTCCGCCATCCGGCCGTGGGCACGCTCACCTTCACTTACGAGACCCTCGACCTCTCCGGCCCGGAACGCCAGCGCCTGGTGACCCTCACCCCGGTCCCGAACGACCCGACCGAGGCCGCCCTGCACCTCCTCACCACCTGGGCCACCGACTCGACGGTCCCGGCCGCCCGCCAGCCCCAGGACGCCTGAACACCAAGACACGACTGCGCGGGCACTCAGTGCGGCATCGCCGCCAGCGCCGCGCGCGCGACCTCGGCCGCCTGCGCCTCGCAGCGCTCCGCCGGGTGCTCCGACCCGCCCAGGCCCACCCAGAGCCAGACGTTGCCGTCCCGGACGGCGAGGGAACAGCTCTCGCCCCGGCCGGGCGCGTCCCAGAACGCGTCGTCCCCCACGCCGATGCCGGGGGCGTTCCGCTTGCCCTCGGCGAAGTCGGAGAAGTCCTTCCGTTGCACCCGGGTGCCGTTGTCGCTGCCGGAGCTGCGCCGGATCTTCCAGGTCACGGTGGCGGCCGCGGTGTCGTCCCGGTAGCGGAGGCCGTCGGCCGCCAGGTACGAGCCGTACCAGGCGCACTGGGTCTCGGCGTTGGTGGTCTGTTCGAAGTAGCGGTCGTCCTCCGTGCGCCGCTGCTCGGTGGGCAGCGGCAGTTGGGGGGCTGCCTCCGAACAGATCGGCGCCTTCAGGTACTTGTCCGCGACGGCCGGGCCGGTACCTGCTCCCCCGCCGTCCGGGTCGCGCAGCAGCAGGTACCCGCCGCCGCCGAGACCGGCCAGCGCGAGCACGACGGTGGCCATCAGGGCGGTGGGCCGACGGCGCCGAGGAGGCGGGGCCGGTGCCGGTTCCGGTGCCGACGTAGCGTCGACCGCGGCACCGGGACCGGTGACCGATCCGTCCAGGACGGTGCGCAGCGCGGTCAGTTCGGGCTGAACAACAGCGGCGACAACAGGCCCGACGGCGACAGGCGCTCCCGCGCGAAGCACCAGGGTGCGGCCCGGATCGGCCAGCAGCCGGTCGACCTCCGCCTGCTGCGCCGTGATCATCGTGTGCACCGCGGCCGGCCACCGCCGGGCGGCCGGGGCGACCGGGCCGAGGAGTTCGAGCAGCCGGGCCGGGGTCGGCCGGGCGGCCGGGTCCTTGACCAGGCAGGCTTCCAGGAACGGACGCGTTTCCGGTGCGACGCCGCCGAGGTCCGGCTCGCTGTGCACGACGTTGTAGAGGGTCCGCAGGGCGGACGCCCCCTCGAACGGGCTGCGTCCGCTCAGGGCCAGCGCCAGCAGGGAGGCGAGCGAGAACACGTCGCTCGCCGGGGTCAGGGCCCGCCCCTCCGCCTGCTCGGGGGACATGAACGCGGGCGAACCGATCACCCCGCCGGTGTGGGTGAGTTCGGCGTCCTCCTCGACCGCCCGGGCGATCCCGAAGTCGATCACCCGCACGCCGTCCTCGGCGAGCAGGACGTTGCCGGGCTTGAGGTCGCGGTGGATCAGCCCGGCCCGGTGGATCTCCACCAGGGCCGTCGCCAGGCCGACCGCCAGCCCGTGCACGGCGTCCGAGGGCAGCGGCCCGCCGGACTCCACCGCGTCCGCCAGCGACGGGCCGACCACGAACACCGAGGCCAGCCAGGGCGTCACGGCCTCCACGTCGGCGTCCATCACGGCCGCCGTGTAGGCGCCGGACACCCGGCGGGAAGCGGCGACCTCGCGCCGGAACCTGGCCCGGAACGCGTCATCGGCGGCGAACCGTTCATGCACCTGCTTGACCGCCACCAGCCGCCCGTCCGGGCCCGCACCCAGCAGCACCCGGCCCATCCCGCCGCGGCCGAGCTCGGCCAGGACCCGGTACGGGCCGACCTCGGCCGGATCGGACTCCCGGCGCGGCCGCATCGAGGCTCCCGAGGCACCCGAAGCGCCCGAGGGGCCGGTCACTTGAACGCCGGCGTCGTGGCGGACATGTCCGGGGACGCGCCGTTCACCGTCACGTACTGCGCCAACTCCACCGCCGACGCGGCGAGCGCCTTGGTCGTCTCCTCGCACTGCCCCTTCGGGTAGGCGGCACCCTTCACCGCGAGGAACACGTACAGATTGACGTCCCGGACGTAGAGCACGCAGTTGCTGTCGCTCAGATACTTCGCCGGAAGCCAGAACGCCTCCTCCGCGTAGCCGGGGTCCGTCACCCGCGTATGACCGCCGATGTAGAGGCCCTCGTAGTGCGCCTTCGCCCGCTCGGCGCCGCTCACGCCGCCGGGGACGCTCGGGTGGACGTCCCAGACGATGCTGATCTCGTCTCCGCTGCGGGAGTTCCACTGGCAGGACTTCTCCGGGTACTTCCCGTACGTGTCCGTGGCCTCCCAGGTCCCGGGATTGCCCCACGGTGACGAGAACTCCGGTGGTGCCGTCACCCTGCGGGCGTCCGCGCAGGTCGGCACCGCCGGCGCGTACTTGTCCTTGACCTGCGCGAGCGGGACGTTCCCGGGCGTGGGCACCGCCTCCGGGAACACGTCCTCCAGGTCCACCACCCCGGCGGCGACCAGCCCGCCCGCGACCCCGGCGAGCGCCAGCACCGTCGCACCCACCGCCAGCGCGATCCGCGTGCCGCGCCGACGCCGACGAACGGGCGCGGGTGCGGGTGTGGACTGCGGCGCGGACGCGGTCTGTGTGGGTGCGGCAGGTGGGAACACGGACGGCACACCGCCCCCCATCAACCGGGCGACCTCCGCCCGCTGCACCGCGAGCAGGCCGTGCACCGCCTCGGGCCACGGCCGCGCCGCCGGCTCGATCCTCCCCAGCGCCGCGAGCACCGCCTGCGGGGTCGGCCGGGCCGCCGGATCCTTCGCCAGGCACGCCGCGACCAACGGCCGCAGGCCCACCGGCACCCCGCTCAGCTCCGGCTCGGCGTGCAGGACGGCGAACAGGATCCGCGGCAGCGACTCCCCGGCGAAGGCCGGACGACCGGCACAGGCCACCGCGAGCGTCGCACCGAGCGAGAACACGTCACTGGCGGGCGTCAGTTCACGACCCTCCACCTGCTCGGGCGACATGTAGCCGGGCGAGCCGATCATCGCGCCGGTGCGGGTCAGTTTTGTGTCCTGCCCCTCGGCCGCCCGGGCGATCCCGAAGTCGATCACCCGCACGCCGTCCTCGGCGAGCAGCACGTTGGAGGGTTTGAGGTCACGGTGGATCAACCCGGCGCCGTGCACGTCGATCAGCGCCTGCGCCAGCCCGGCCGCCAACCGGCGCGCCGAGTCCTCCGGCAACGCCCCGACCACCCGCAGGGCCTCGTTCAGCGCCGGCCCCAGCACGAACTGCGAGGCCAGCCAGGGTGTCCCGGCCTCCGGATCGGCGGCGATCACCGCCGCCGTGTACGCACCCGAAACCCGCCGCGAAGCCTCCACCTCACGCCGGAAGCGCACCCGGAACCCGTCGTCCCCGGCGAACTCGGCGTGCACCTGCTTCACCGCAGCCGCCCGCCCAGCAGCACCCGGCCCATCCCGCCTTGCCCGAGCACCGCCAGCACCCTGAACGGCCCGACCTGCGCGGGACCGTACGGCCCTAGACCCTCCACGTTGACATGCCCCCCACCGCCAGCATGCGACGGATCATACCGACGCCCCCCACCACCAGCACCCCCAACCCCAGCCCCACCCACCGGAGCAGCACATGACACAGCGCTGGAGGACGATCCCCCATTGCGTGGGGGCAATCCCCGCGTGCGCGGGGAGCAGTACCGATCACATCTGCGGGCGCTGGTAGGAGAGGGACCATCCCCGCGAGCGCGGGGAGCAGTCTCGGTCCGCGTTCGCCGCCGGAAAGTCGTAGGGACCATCCCCGCATGCGCGGGGAGCGGGCGCCGGGCTGGGCCTGCACCCACACGCCCGGGGGACCATCCCCGCATGCGCGGGGAGCGGAGTTCGTGACCTGTGGGTCTACGGGGCGTCGGGGTGGAAGCCTGCGACTTCTTCGGATTCGGTCATTTGGGACTCTCGGAGGCGGAGCACAAACGCGTTGCCCCAGCAGGGTACCGACAGCAGCCACCCCCCGATCGTCCACCGCCCGCCCGCACAAGTGCTTTCCCCCGCAAGGGGGTTGTCCCCCGGCCGAGACGGGGGGGTGGCCCGACCGCCGAACGGGTGTACACGCACGTAGCTTGGGCCGCATGAAGAAACACGCCTTACCCGCGACCCTCACCCTCGCCCTCGTCGTCGGCGCCACCCTGCCGACCGCCGCCGCCTCCGCCACTTCGGCACACCCCCGCTGCGGCAACCATCAAGCGCTGCAGGGCGCGTTGGACGGCCTGACCGGCGAGCACCGGCTGGCCGGCGCCGTCGTCGAGGTCGTCGACCCCGCCTGCGGCACGTGGGCCGGCGCGAGCGGCGTCGCCGAGGTGCGGACGGGGCGGCCGGCGAGTGCCGGGGACCGGTTGCGCATCGGCAGTGTCACCAAGACGTTCACAGCCACCGTCGTCCTCCAACTCGCCGCCGAGGGGCGGCTCTCGCTCGACTCCACCGTGGCGGACCACCTACCCGGCCTGGTCCAGGGCGGCGGCTATGACGGGCGCGCCATCACCGTCCGCCAACTCCTCCAGCAGACCGGTGGATTGCCGGACCACGCCGACGCGTTCGCCGACGCGGACGTGGACTGGCTGCGCCACCATCGGTTCGAGCCGCGGGAACTCGTCGAAGCGGCGCTTCGCCTGCCGCACCCCGCGCCCGGCTGGCACTACTCGACCACCAACTACGTCCTCGCGGGCCTCGTCGTCGAGCAGGTCACCGGGCGGTCGATCGAGGACGAGGCCACCCGGCGCGTCATCGACCCGCTGCGCCTGCGCGACACCTACTGGCCGGGCATGGCGGAGGACATTCGCGGCCGCCACTCGCACAGCTACTTCACGGCCGAGCGCGACGGCGGGCCGGTCCGGGTCGACGGCACCCGCTGGAACACCTCGGCCGGAGGCGCGGGCGGTGCGCTGATCTCCACACCCTCCGACGTCAACCGTTTCCTCGCCGCGCTGCTCGGCGGCCGTCTCCTCCCCGCCGCACAACTCGCCGAGATGCGCACCACCGTGCCGGGCGACCCCGAACGCCTCGGCAGCGAGGGCCGTTACGGGCTCGGCCTGATCACCGAACCCCTCTCCTGCGGCGGCGTCTGGACCGGCCACACCGGCTCCACCCGGGCCGGCCACCACACCGTCACGGCGACGGCCCCCGGCGGCCGGCAGGCAACGATCGCCATCAACGAGTCCCCCACCACCGACGCGGCCGCCAACGCCGTGCTCGCCGCCCTGTACACCGCCCTCTGCCCGCCCCGGACGTGAGGAGGGGTGGAGCAGAAGCACTGACCGGCCGCCGCCCGCGGCGCGGCCCCTCGGAGTGCGCTCCGAGGGGCCGCGCTGTCGGCGCACCGACCGAACGTCAGCTGGTCGCGACCGAGGTGTCGTCGATCACGAAGCTGGTCTGCAGCGAGGAGTCCTCGGTGC